>CAVKTW010000172.1:0-6714 GCA_963659085.1 Candidatus Methanomethylophilaceae archaeon
GGCGGTCGAAGGGAGTGGAAAGGTGGAAGGGAGTGGAAAGGTGGAAAGGTGGAAAGGTGGAAAGGTCTTCCACGTCTCCACCTTCGCACTCTTCCACTTCTCCACTTTTCCACTTTTCCACTTTTCCACTCTTCCCCTTTTCCACCTTCCCTATCAACGAACACACCCGCGCATACGCATACTGGAGGTAGGGGCCGGAGTTCCCCTCCAAGGACAGAGCCTTCTCCCACGTGAAGTCGATGTCGGTCGCCGGGTCGTGCGAGAGGTCGGCGTATTTGACGGCCCCGATGCCGATCTGCGCGGCGACCGCGCGGTCGAGCCCGCGCTCCTTGACGATCTCGTAGGCGCGGCGTTCGGCCTCGGCGAGGAGCTCGTCGAGCTTGATGAGGTTTCCCTCCCGCGTCGAGATGGCGCGGCCTTGGTAGGTCATGAGCCCGAAGGGGACGTGGACGAGCTGGACATCGCGATGCCCCATGAGCCGCGCAATCGTGAACCACTGCGCGAAGTGGAGTTTCTGCCGCGCGTCCGTCACGTAGACGATGCGCTCCGGGTGATACTCCTCCTCGCGGCTCTCGACGCACGCCAAGTCGCTCGTCGTGTAGTTGTAGCCGCCGTCCGACTTGCGGACGATGGCGACGCCGAGGTTCTCCTTCTCCAAGTTGACGACGAGTGCGCCCTCGGACTCGACGGCAAGACCCATCTCCTGAAGGCGCGTGACGACGCCCGGCATCTTGTCGTTGTAGAACGACTCGCCGCGATACGTGTCGAAGGAGACGCCGAGTTTCGCGTAGATGCGCTCGAACTCGCCGATGGAGATGTCGATGAACCGCCGCCAGAGCGCGAGATGCTCCTTCTCGCCCTGTTGGAGGAGGACGAGCTCGCGCTTGCAGGCCTCCTTCCAAACGCCGTCCGCCTCCTTGGCCTTCGCCGCCGAGAGGACGTAGCACTTCTCCAGCGCGGCGACGGTGAGGTTGTCGCGCTCCTCCTGCGTGAGCAACTCGCGGTAGCCCTTGATGAGGATGCCGAACTGCGTCCCCCAGTCGCCGAGGTGGTTGTCGGCGATGACCGTGTAGCCGAGCGCGCGGAAGAGGCGTTTGATCGCGTCGCCAATGACGGTCGAGCGGATGTGGCCGATGTGCATCTGCTTGGCCGCGTTGGGCGAGGAGTAGTCGATGACGACCGTCCGCCCCGCGCCGACCTGTTCGACGCCGAGGTTCGCGGATCCGTCGAGCGCGGCGAGGCGCGAGGCGAGCCAGTCGTGCGAAACGGTGAGGTTCAAGAACCCGGGGCCCGCCACGTCGACCGTCTCGAACGCCCCGCAGCCTTTGAGCGCCTCGGCGATTTTCGCGCCCGCCTCGCGCGGGTTGAGGCGCATCGCCTTCGCGAGCCGCAGGGCCTCGTTGCACTGGTAGTCGCCGAACTTCGCGTCGCTCGCGGGCACGACGCGCAACGCCGAAACGTCCCACTCCGGGAACGCGCGGCCGCACGCCTCTTTGACAAGTGTCGTCAGATCCACAACCTCACCTTTCCGCCGTCTCCCGCAACGGGAGAAGGCTTTTCTCAAGCGTCCCCGCCGCCTCGGCGAGGAGAAGCCCGTAGTTGACAATCGGCACGCGCCGCTCGCGGCACAAGCCGATCCGCCGCCGCATTTCGCGGGCGGAGAGCATGCACCCGCCGCATTGGACGACGAGCGCGAACGAGTCGTCGAGCGGGAAGTCCGACGACGACGAGAAAACAAAATCGAATTGCGCCTGCGGCGCGATCTTTTTGAGCGCCTTCGGGATCTTCACCGTGCCGATGTCGTTGCACTGGCGGTGGTGGGCGCAGCCCTCCGCGACGAGGACACGCGCCGATCCCGTGAGCGACCGCGCCGCGTCAACCCCGGCGAGGAACGCGCGTAAATCGCCCTTCTGCCGCGCAAAAAGAATCGAGAACGAGGTAAGCAATGTTTTTGGAAAGCGGCGAACGACCGCCTCGACATCGGCAAACGCCTGCGAGTCCGTCACCACGAGAGCCGCGCCGCCGAGGACGGTCAAAAGCCCCTCCAACTCGCCCGGCTGAACGACGCTCACGGGGATGTGGCGGTCGAGGGCGTCGCGGATCACTTGCACCTGCGGCAGGATGAGCCGCCCCTTGGGTGCGCTCTCGTCGATGGGACAGACGCAGACGAGCGGCCTCGCCGTCAAGTCGAGACCTTCCAAAAGCGTCGGCTCGACACCCGACAGGCGGAGCGCGGCGATCCGCCCTTTCAGCGTCTCGGCCGTCTCGTCGCGGAAGTGTTCGAGGAGGATCGTCCCATGCGCCTTCGCGGCGGCGAGGACGCGGCCGTCCACGGGGTCGGGGGTGGGACACGAGCGCGCGCACGCATGAACCCAGACGGCGACATCGGCCGTCGCGAGGACTTTGAGCGACTTCTCGACGCGGAGACGCCCCACCTCGCCCTCGTCGTCGAGTCCGGCCGTGTCGGTGACGAGGCAGGGCCCCAGGGGCAGGATCTCCATCGCCTTGGAGACGGGATCGGTCGTCGTGCCGGGGTGGTCGCTCACAATCGCGAGCGGCTGGTTGGTGAGCGCGTTCACGAGCGTGGACTTGCCCGCGTTCCGCAAGCCGAAGAACGCGATGGAGATGCGGTTGGCGCGAGGCGTTTCGTTCAAGTCTGACATGGCTGGGAGGAGGCGGCGTCGAAGGAGTTGAAAGCGTTCATCGCCGCGTCGACGCCCTTCTCGACGAGCAGGCGGACGGCCTCGGCGGCGGCCTTGACGAGCGCGTCGGCGAGCGGACGCGCCTGCGGCGAGAACGCGCCGAGGACGTGGCCGACGACGTTCGACTTGTCCTTGCCCACGCCGAGTTTCACACGCGCGAACGAATCCGTCCCGACGCGCTCGATGACGTTGCGGACGCCGTTGTGGCCGCCGCACGAGCCACCCACGCGGACGCGGAGACGCCCCAAGGCGAGGTCGATGTCGTCGTGGACGACGATGAGGTCGGACGGCTTTCCGTTGTGGTATTTGAGGAGCGGGGCGACCGCCTCGCCGGAGAGGTTCATGAACGTCTGGGGCTTCGCGAGAAGCACCGTCTCGCCGCCGAGGTTGACGCGCGCGAGGAGGCTCTTGAAGGCGCGTTTCTCCTCCCACGATGCCCCCGCCGCGTCCGCGAGGCGGTCGACGACCTCGAAGCCGACGGAATGCGGCGTGTTGCGATAGGCGGGACCGGGGTTCCCAAGACCGACGACGAGACGCATCTCCCTCCCCTTGTCAGCGACCCGTGAACTGCCCCATCGCGAGCAGCGTCCGCGTCTCCTCGTGGTAGACGAAAAAGAGGAACGGGCGGTTGAAGACGAGACGCTTGACGCTCGGCGTGAGCGGAATCACCGCGTCGTCGGGCTTCTTCTCAAGGGGCGTTTCGTCCCAGGCGTGCTCGGCGAGGGTGAGGCGCGTCCACTGGATCGTCTCGTGCGGGCTCATGTTGTCCGAGAGGAGGACGAGCGACGAGCGCGGAATCTGGAAGTAGGAGAAGATCCCCTGCAAGTCCGTCTTGGAGAGGATGTCGAGACGCGGCAGGACGAGGGCGCACGGGCTCAACCGCGCCTCGGCGGCCTCCGCCCCCGTGAGGGCGAGAAGGAGCTTGACGCGCTCGCCCGTCATCGCCTTGCGCGCGTCGGCGAGGGTCGTCCCCTCACGCGGCAAGAGGGCGTAGAACGAGCAGTTCCCCTTGAGGGGCAGTTTGAGGAGCGTCCCCTCCGGCTCCTCCCACGTCGCGGCGGCGCGGACATCCGACATGAAGGACGTCTGCACGCTGTCCGCCGGGCCGTTCGAGTAAAAGGCGAGCGTCCGCGTGTTGGCCGTCGGGAACGGGTCGCGCCACGCGACGCGCACGGAGGCGAGGTCGTAGAGCGAATACTTGTTGAGCGAGGGGTCGATGGAGGAGATGGCGAAATCCTCCATTTGCCCGGCGACCGTGGCGCGGAACCAGGCCTCCGCCCCCTCCGGCGGGACGAGGCGCATGACCTCCGCGCCATACTCGCGCTCAAGGTGGAGGCGGTGGTTCATGTTCGCCTCCTGGATGCGCGGGATGCAGAAGCCCCGCGCCGCGAGGAAGGAAAAGCCGTTCGTCTGCGCGTGGAGCGCGGCGACGAGCGGGCGGTAGAGCGACGGGAAGCCGAAGAGGACGTCCATCTTCTCGGCGACGTTCGCCTTCGGGATCGTCGCGAGCGACTCGGCCATCAGCACGCAGTCGACCTCGAAGGAGACGGGCGAGAAGACGAAGTTCCCCGCGTAGGACGCGGGCGAGGCGCGGTGGAACGCCTCCGTCTCGAAAAGCGCGTGCTCGATGCCGAACAACGGCAGAGACGCGGCGCAGAACAGGGCGAGCAGAACGTTCTTCATTTTCCTTACCTCCCGTCCGCGAGGCGCTCCGCCAAACGCGGCGGAAGCCCCGCCTTGACGATGCGCTCCTGCGCGGCCTTGACATCATACGCGACACGCCGGAAATGGACGAAGTGGTCTTTCGGCGAATAGAGGGCGTAGGCCGCGCGCGGGTCGCCGTCACGCGGCTGGCCGACCGAGCCGACGTTGATGAAATACTTGCGCCCCATGGGCATCTCGAAATCCTGCGCGTCGATGCGGTAGACGGCCGAGAGCTGCTTCTCGTAGATCATCGGGCAGTGCGTGTGCCCGTGGAAGCAGAGCGGCGTCTTTTGGTTCGCGAAGTTGGCCTCGGCCTGCAAATGGTCGAAGACGTAGCCGAACGCGCCGGGGTTGTCGAGCGTCGCGTGGACGAGCGTGACGCCCATCTTGACGACGGAGAAGGGAAGCGCGGCGAGCCACGCGCCCTCCTCGTCCGAGAGCTGCTCGCGCGTCCACTTGATGCCCGCCGCCGCGATGGGGTTGAAGTCGTCGAGGCGGAGGGCCTTGGAGACGTAGTAGTCGTGGTTGCCCATCACGACGGGGCAGTCCAGGTCGCGGACGATCTTGAGGCACTCGCGCGGGCAGGCGTTGTAGCCCACGACGTCGCCCGTGCAGAGGAAGTCCGTCACGCCCTGGGCGCGGCAGTCCGCGAGGACGGCCTCAAGCGCGTCGAGGTTCGCGTGGATGTCCCCCAAAACGGCGAATGTCCGATCCATCATTTCAGCAAAGCCGCCGCCACTTGGAGATCGGCGGGAACCGTCACCTTGACGTTGGGCGCGAGCGTCTCGACGATCTTGACCGTCCCGCCGGCGCGTTCCACGACCTGGCAGTCGTCCGTCACCTCGGTCTTCGGCGGCAGCTTCCGATACGCCGCGCGGAGATCCTGGATGTTGAAGGCCTGCGGCGTCTGCACCGCCCAGAGGTGCTCGCGGGGGACGGTCGCGGTGACGACCGAGCCCTTCGCGCAGGTCTTCAAGGTGTCCGTCACGGGGCGGCCGACCGTCGCGGCCGTGTTGGAGGCGACGGGGGCGAGGACGTCCGCGATCATCGCGGGCGTCACGCACGGCCGCGCCGCGTCGTGGATGACGACGAGGCGCGTCTCGGGGTCGCACGCGGCGAGACCCGCGAGGACGGACTCCTGGCGTTTCGAGCCCCCGGGGACGATCTTCTCGATCTTCGAGATGCCGAACATCTTGACGACGGCCTTCGAGGCGACGACCTGCTCCTTGCGGACGACCAGGACGATGCGGTCGATCTTCGGGGATTTCTCGAACGCGAGGAGGCTCCACGCCAGCACGGGCTTGTTGACGAGCGAGAGGAACGCCTTGTCGACGCTCGCGCCCATGCGCGTCGAGCGTCCGCCCGCGAGAAGAATGGCCGTTGTCATGTTGTCCGCCTCCTTGTCATTGTCCGCAGCACTTCTTGAATTTCTTGCCGGACCCGCAGGGACACGGGTCGTTGCGCCCCACGACGCGCGTCGGGCGCGGGCCCTCGCCGGGGGCGGGGGCGGGCGCGGCCTTCATCAGCTCGGCGAAGACGTCGCCCATCGTCCGGGGCTTCGGGGTCTGCGGCGCCGCCTCGGACGAGCCGCTGTCCTCGTCGAACTCGGCGGCGTTCGTCCGCATCTGCGGCATCCGGCGGAGCGTCGCCTGGATGCGCGAGGCCGTCGCGCACCGGAAGAGGCTCGTCGAGACTTTCGACTTGATCGCCGCCATGAGCGACTCGAACATCTCGAAGGCCTCCTTCTTGTATTCGATGAGGGGGTCGCGCTGGCCGTAGGCGCGGAGGTTGACGCCCGTGCGCAAGTCGTCCATCGCCCGCAGGTAGTCCTGCCACTCGCGGTCGATGACCTGCAGGAACACGGCGCGTTCCATGTGGGGCAGCACGGCCTGATCCTCGCTCGCGCACTTCGCCGCGTAGGCGGCCTCGACACGCGCCATGACCATCTCGGCGGCGGCGCCGGGGTTGCCGACGTGCGGGGCGAGCTCCTCCGCCGTGACGGTGATCGGGAACGTCACCGTCAGGAACGAGACGAAGTCGTCCACCTTCGGGTCCTTCGCGTCGGCGAGCGTCCGCTCGGCCTGCGTGAGGACGAGGTCGTTCATGACGTCGAGGATGAGCGCGCGCACCTCCTCCGGCGCGCCCTTGAGGACGCGGCCGCGCAGCTCGTAGACGACGGAACGCTGCTTGTTCATGACGTCATCGTATTCGAGGGTGCGCTTGCGGACGGCGAAGTGCTGCTGCTCGACGCGCCGCTGGGCCGTCTCGACGGAGCGGTTGAGCCACTTGTGCTCCATGACCTCGCCCT
>CAVKTW010000173.1:0-3101 GCA_963659085.1 Candidatus Methanomethylophilaceae archaeon
GCAGGCGATCCGCCTCCGGGAGGCCATCCGTGACGGCGAGGACGACGCGGGGCTTTGCCTCGTCTTGAAGGGCGAGTCCGGCGGCGAGGAAGGCGTCGGCCGCGCCGACGAGCGACGGCAACGCGAAAGAACCCCCTCGCACCACGGGAGGGGGTTGGAACACGCGCATGAACCGCTCCAGCGCCTCTTTCATGGTGTCGCTTGACAGGAATCCCGGACGTCCACGATGTGGAGTTCGACGTGTTCGTCGCCGAAGTCCGAGACGCGCAGGTTGAAGAGGATGTCGCGCGGACGTTCGCGCTCCTCGTTGAGCGCGTGCGCTTTTTCGCCGCGCCCCCACCAGACGCCGCGCACCGTTCCCGCGCCGCCCGCCGCCGGCGCGGAGACGACAAACGAGAGGTGCTTGCCGCCCGCCCCGAACGCGCGGATGTCGGCGAGTCGCTCGTGGCGTAGTCCGAAAAGCGGCTCCTCGTTCGCCTCGCCGAACGGCTCCAAGCGGCGAATCGCCCGCGCGAGGTCAAGCGTGAGGTCGTCGGGCGCGATCCAACGCTCCGGCTCTTTCGTGGCGGCGGGCGCGAAACGCCCTTGTTGCCGTTGCTCTTGCGCATACGCGCACAGGGCGCGGCGGAAGTCGTCGGTCGCGCCGTCGCGCACCGCGAAGCCACCCGCCGCCGCGTGGCCGCCGTAGACGCGAAGGTGCGCCCGGCACGCGTCGAACGCCTCGCGCAAGTTGAAGCCGGCGGGGGCGCGCGCCGAGCCGTGGCCGCCCGCGATGACGCAGACGGGTCCCGATCCCTCCAAGGTCTCCAGGATGCGCGAGGCGACGATGCCGGCGACGCCGGGGTCGCCGTCGGGCAGGTCGATGACTTGCGCCGCCGCGTCCGGGACGACCTTCGCCCGCGCGGCGAGCGTCATCTTCTGCTCGCTTTGCTTGCGCTCGTCGTTGCGGCGGTCGACGAGCCGCGCCAAGGCGCGAACGTTCTCGCGGTCGTCCTCCAGGAGGAGCGCGAGCGCCTCCGTGCCGCTGGCCATGCGCCCCGCCGCGTTGATGCGCGGCCCCAGCAGGAAGGCGAAGTCACGCGACGAGAGCGTCGCCGCGCCCTGCCGCGCGGCGCGGGCGTGGAGCTCGCGCAGCCCCACGGGTGCCCAAGCATGGAAGCGTTCGAGCGCGGCGGCGAGCATCGCGCGGTTCTGCCCCAACAGCGGCATGATGTCGGTCACGGTCGCGAGCGCGGCGAGGACGAGCGGCTCGCCGCCGAGGTTCGGGCCCGAATAAAGACCGCGCGCCTTGGCCTCCTCCGCGAGTTTCCGGGCGAGCAGGAAGGCGATGCCCGCGCCGCAGAGCGACTCGAAGGGCGGCGGCGCGGCGACCTTGGGGTTCACGAGGGCGTCGGCTTTCGGCAGATCCGGGCCCGGCAGGTGGTGGTCGGTGACGACGACGCGGACGCCGCGCTCGCGCAGGGCGGCGACGTGCTCGACGGAGTTGATGCCGTTGTCGACCGTGATCAGCAAGGCGAGGTCGGGGTGTGTCGCGAGCAGCCGCCCGACGGACTTCTCGCTCATGCCGTAGCCCTCCGCGACGCGCTCCGGGAGGAACGGCTCGACGCGCGCCTCCGGGAAGAGGGCGTTGAGCGTCTTCACGAGGATTGCCGTCGCGCAGATGCCGTCGCAGTCGTAGTCGCCGAAGACGACGGTTTTGCGCCGCTCGGCGACGCCCGCGAGGATGACGGCCGCCGCCTCGTCGATGCCGGGGAGCGCGCCGGGGGGTTGCAGCTGGCGGAGCGAGGGGTTGAGGTAGTCGTCAAGCGCCTCGCCCGAGAGCCCGCGCGCGTGGAGGATGTCGAGGAGGATCTTCGGGAGGCGTTCCATTCGTCCCGAAGACTCCCCTACTTAACCTCCGCGCACCACCCGTGCGTGTCCTCGACCGTGCCATACTGGATGGCCTGGACGCGGTCGTAGAGCTTCTGCAGCGTGGGGTCGACCGTGTTGGGGTCGGAGATTTTGATGACGGTCTTGTTGCGCGTGATCTCGTAGACGGGCGTGATGACGACGGCCGTTCCGAGCGCGGCGGCGGCCTTGAACGTCTTGAGTTCCGTGAAGGGGACGGGGCGGCACTCGACCTTGATGCCGAGGTCGCGCGCGCACTCCTTCAGCGACATGTTCGTGACCGACGGGAGGATGGAGTCGCTCTTGGGCGTCACATAGACGCCGCTCTTCGTGATGCCCGCGAAGTTGGAGGTCGCGAACTCCTCGATGAACTTGTGCGATTTCGCGTCGAGGTAGAGCTCGACCGGCCAGCCCTCGCGCTTCGCCTTCTCGTGCGCGAAGATGCCGGCGGCGTAGTTGCCGCCCACCTTGACGTCACCCATGCCGTGCGGCGCGGCGCGGTCCCACTCGTCGAAGATGACGGCGCGGACGGGCTTGAGGCCGCCCTTGTAGTAGGCCCCGACCGGCATGACCATGAGGAGGAACGTGTATTCCTTCGCGGGCGCGACGCCGATCTGCGGGCCCGTGCCGATGAGCAGGGGCCTCAAATACATCGACCCGCCCGTCCCATACGGCGGCACGTATTCGGAGTTGCGGCGGACGACCGCCTTGCAGCAGTCGACGAACGTCTCGACGGGGATCGGCGGCATGCAGGTGCGGATGGCCGTGCGGTGCATGCGCTTGGCGTTCTCGTCGGGGCGGAAGATGACGATCTTGCCGCTCTTCTGGCGGAAGGCCTTGATGCCCTCGAAGCACTGCTGCCCGTAGTGGAGGCACGCCGCGCCGATGTGCATCGTGATGGACGGCTCCTTGACGAACGTGGGCTTCGACCATTTGCCGTTCTTCCACGTCATCCGAAGATGGCAGTTGACGTCCGAGAATCCGAACCCGAGGGATTCCCACTTGATTCCTTTTTTCGCCGCTTTGATCATGTTTCGCTCCTTCAAGAGACAGTTTCTTTCCAAAGGCGTTATTATATCAAATCGGTCAAGGGCTGGAGCCATCGCGTTTTTCGGCCGCGAGGATTTTGTCGAACTCGTCCGTCTCAAGGTCGTCGAGCTCGTCGGGGCGGTCGGGGGGGATGCCGAGGTAGCGGATCGCCGCCAGCGCGACGC
>CAVKTW010000174.1:0-3040 GCA_963659085.1 Candidatus Methanomethylophilaceae archaeon
CGCTACTGGGACTACCTCGGCGGCTGCTACTGGGCGCTTGACGCGCAGATGATGGGCGAGATGGCCGCGCTGACTGGCCGCGCCGACGAGGCGGCGGCCTACCGCCGGATGGCGGCGACGGCGAAGACCTACTTGAAGACGACGTTCTTCGCGGCGGACGGGACGCTGGAGGCGACGTTCGCGGGGATGCAGACGCCGATGCTCTTCGCGCTCAAACTCGGCCTCGTCGAGGGCGTGGCGAAAAAGAAGACGGTCGAGCGGTTGCGGGAGAGCATCGCGGCGGGCGGCGGGACGCTCCACACGGGCTTCCTCGGAACGTCAATCGCTCTGGACACGCTGACCGAGAACGGCTTGGTCGCCCTCGCCTACGACCTTCTCCTCAACCACAACTTCCCCGGCTGGCTCTACTCCGTCGACCAAGGCGCGACGACGGTGTGGGAGCGGTGGAACGGCTACACGAAGAAGGACGGCTTCGGGCCCGTGGGCATGAACTCGTTCAACCACTACGCCTACGGTTCGGTGCTCGCGTGGCTCTACAAGACGGCGGCCGGCATCGCGTCCGACCCGTCCGACCCCGGTTTCAAGACGATCCTCATGCGCCCCGTCCCCGACCGCCGCCTCGGCTTCGTCGACGCCACCTACGTGACGCCGCGTGGCGCGGTGACGAGTTCGTGGCGTTTCGAGGGCGGGACGTGGCTGTGGGATTTCACCGTCCCGGACGGCGCGCGGGCGCTCGTCACGCTCCCCGGCGAGGCGACGAAGATCTACCCGCCCGGAACCCACCGTGTCGAACGCGCACTGTGAAAGCGTCGCTTTTTTTGAGCTTGCCGTTGACAGATGAGGCTCGGATAGGGTATAATATCAGGAAATTGTTCGGAGCGTAGCGCAGTCTGGTAGCGCGTTTGCTTCGGGAGCAAAAGGTCGAGGGTTCAAATCCCTCCGCTCCGACCATTCCCGAATGACTATGGCTGTCGATCGACTTGAAAGAATCAACTCCCTCTTGAAGCGCGTGATCGCGGAGGCGATGTTTTCCGTGATGCAGGGGGACTCGGTGCCGCCGGGGCGCATCACCGTGACGGGCGTGTCGTGCGGCAAGGATCTGCGCGACGCGACCGTGCGCGTGTCCGTCTTCGGCGAGGAGGACGTCAAGAAAAGCGCGTTGGAGCATTTGAAGCACCACGCTCGGCGTTTCCAGCAGATCATCAACCGCGAGGTGCGTCTGAAATTCACGCCCCGCCTGACCTTCCAGCTCGACCGAAGCTTGGAGAAGGGCGATGCGGTCTTGTCGCTCCTCGAAAGCCTCAACCCCTGACATGGCCAATCTCCTTCAGTTGCGCCGCCTTGAGGATCTCCATGGATTCCTCCTCGTCGACAAGCCGGAGGGAATCGCGTTCCCGACGGTCGTCAAGGCCGTCAAGCGTCAGTTCAACCTCGTCAAGGTCGGCCACGGCGGCTCCCTTGACGCGGGCGCGTCGGGGCTTCTCGTCCTTTTGATCAACGACGCGAACAGGCACGTCGACCGCATCATGAGCGCCGACCGCTCCTACGAGGGCGTGTTGAAACTCGGCGTCCGCACCTCGACCGGCGACCGCTTCGGCGAGAGGCTGGGCGACGCGGACGAGGCCGCCACCTACGACTCGTTCCGCGAACGGATCGATGAAGCCGCCTCGCAGTTCCGGGGCGATGTCTTCCAGACGGAGCCCCAGTTCTGCGCCGTTCGCCGCGAAGGCTCGGCCGCGTATGAGATCGCCGACACGGGGGCGCACAAGCCGTTTCTCGCGCACGTGAACAAACTGGCGTTCTCGCCCTCGCCGCTCTCGCCCGCGCACGTTTCCTTCACCCTCAAAGCCTCGAAGAACCTCATCGTCCGCGCCCTCGTCACGGAACTGGGCGAGGCACTCGGTTGCGGCGCGTCGCTGACCTCGCTCGTCCGCACGCGGCAAGGGCCGTTCTCGGTCGAGGCGGCGACGCCGTTCCAGCAACTTCTTGAAACAAGCCTCACGGACGTCCCCGCCCTCGTGCGCCCCATCTCCGAATCGTTCGCCACCTGATGGAGACGGTCGCGGTCGGCTTCTTCGATGGTGTCCACGTGGGGCATCAGGCGATTCTGCGCGGGGCGAGCCGCGTCGTGACGTTCCGAAACCATCCGCTCTCGGTCTTGTGCCCCGCCCGTGCGCCGCGTTTGATCATGTCGGCCGACGAGCGGCTTGCCGCGCTCCGCGCCCAAGCGGGTGTGCGCGAGGTCGTGGCACTCGACTTCACGCCCGCGTTCGCCGCGTTGCCCCCGGACGAGTTCGCGCGCGCGTTCCTCGGTTCCGCTCGCGTCCAATGCGGCGAGAATTGGACATTTGGCGCGAAGGGGGTTGGCAATGCCGCGCTCTTGCGCGCGTTGGGCTATGAGGTGAACGTTGTCGCCCCCGTCCTGTTCGACGGCGCGCGCGTTTCCTCGACGCGCATCCGCGCCACCTTGGAGCAGGGTCTCATCAAGGAGGCCGTGGCCATGTTGGGACACGATTTCCGCGTGACGGGAACGCGCTTCGCGGGCAAGGGGGAAGGGCGGCGGTTGGGTTTTCCGACCGTCAACGTCCGCCCGACGCATCTTGAGCTCAAACTGCCGCGCGGGGTTTATGTCGTCGCAGTCGATGGACACCGCGCCCTCGCTAATTACGGCGTCGCCCCGACGTTCGACGACCGCGCCTGGGCGTCGCCCGTCTTCGAGGTGCATTTTCCTTTTTCCGACGCCTCCTTTTTAGACGGACGCGAGACGGTGGCGGTGGAACTCCTCACGTTCATCCGCCCCGAACGGATATTCCCATCGGTTGACGACCTCAAGGCGCAGATTTCCCGCGATGTGGCGGCGTTTCAGGCGTTCGTAAATGCTTACAAGCCAAACTTGATTTTCGACCGCTGAAAATGGTATACTTTGGCTTGTTTCTGATTCGTGTCATTGTGCTTTGAAAAGGAAGCGGTGGATAGAACATGGCAACATCAAGCATAACGGCGAATTTTCACACTGACGACCCGAAGGCCGCCAATGCGA
>CAVKTW010000175.1:0-2374 GCA_963659085.1 Candidatus Methanomethylophilaceae archaeon
AGACCATAGATTCGAGTCTCCTAATTAGTGGTTTCTTGATATTATACCACTTTTTGGCTCTTTGTGCATACGTGCGGGTTGGCTTTTCTTCTGTGTAGGCGTGAAGAGCCTATCTCTTGATCCGCACACGCCGCCCGTCAATCGCGTAGCGACCCTCGGCGACGATGCGCAACGCCTCCGGGTAGGCCTTGTGCTCCTCAACCTGAATGCGCGCGTGCAGCGTCTCCGGCGTGTCGTCCTCCAAAACGGGAACGGCCTTTTGGACGATGATGGGGCCCGAATCCGTCCCCGCGTCCACGAAGTGAACCGTCACACCCGCGACTTTGCAGCCATAGTCCAACGCCTGCGTCCAGCTGTGGATGCCGGGGAACGCGGGCAGGAGGGCGGGGTGGATGTTGAGGACGCGGTTCGGGAACGCCTCCAAGAGCGGCTTCTTGACGATGCGCATGAAGCCCGCCAGCACCACGGTGTCGACTTGGGCCTCCTTCAGGAGCGCAATGCAGTCCGCCTCGGCGCGGTCGGCGAGTTTCGTCTTCCACGGCGAGCAGTCGAGGAAGCGGTGGGGGAGTCCATGTCGTGCGGCGCGTTCCAAAATCTTCGCGTCCGGCACATCCGCGAGGACGAGCCGGATGTCCGCGTCGAGCGTCCCCGCCGCAATCGCGTCGATGATGGACTGCATGTTCGTGCCGGCGCCCGACCCCAGGACGCCCAACTGCAAGCGAGCCATTCCTGATCCTCCCCTTATTGAAGAGCCTTCATGACGAGTTCCGCGAACGGAATCTTGTTGCGCGGGTGGACGTCGCGCTCGTCGCCCAGCCCCGCGCCGAAGCTGTCCACGTAAATGGCGCCCATCTTCTCGCACGCCTGGCGTTGGGCGGCGCGGTAGGGATCCCACGGGCGGTTCAACTTCGGCAAACCCATCATGACGAAGGGAATGTCCTTTCCGCCGCGCAACTCCTCGATGATCGCCAAATTCGTCTCCAGCATGTAGGCGTCGTCGAGCGGCGCGTCGGGCGCGACGTTCCGCGTCGCGTTGGATTCGCCCTGATACCAGTAGATGCCCGTGAGCGGCAGGTGCTCGACGAGCTTGATCCCCTTGTCGTGCATGAGCGAGACGGGCCACCACGCCGCCTCGACCGCCTTGCCCTTGCGGCGCGGATACTCGCGCTTGCACCACAGGCACGGGAAGTCGTCGTTCTTGTCGAGCGTGTGGCGGTTCGTCGCGATCTTGCACAAGGCGGGATACTTCGGCTTGCCGTCCTCGCCGACGGCGCACATCGTCTGCTCGGAGAGGAACGCCTCCGTCGGGGCCCCGCCCGCCGCGACATAGAGGATGCAAATGGGCTTCTTCACCTTCTTGGCGCGGCGGATGGCGAACGAGATGCCGTTCGCGCACTTCTCACGCGCCACGGGCGACTGCGGCGTGAGGCGCGTCCACGTCCGCGTGTTGAAGTCCCAAAAGCGGATGTCCACCTTGTCGAGCTGCGCGAGCTCCTTGGCGACGCGCGCCTTCTCCTCCGGGGTGCGCTCGTAGAAGCCCCAGCCCTGCTGCATGTTCGACTGCCCCGCGCAGAGCCAAACCTCGGCGCGGGAGGCGACGTCCTTGGGCAGGGCGACCTTGGGCTCGGGGTCCTCCGTCAGCGCGGCGAACGTCGCGCGCGCGATCAACTCGGCGCCGTGGGCGTTCGGGTGGATCTTGTCGGCGGCGAGGATCGCGTCCATCTCCGCGCGGAGGGGCTCTTGCATGTCGAGGCCCCGCGCGTGCGCCTTGCGCGCGACGATCTCCAGGTCGCCCTGCATCAGGAACGGCTCGGGCGAGCGGTAGAAGCGCTGCCCCTCGGCGAGCGGGGCGAGTTTCGTCCAAATGTAGAACGTCACCTTCTTGTTCGCCTTCTTGTAGTCGGCGAGCAGCTGCAGGTAGTCCTTCACGAACTGCCCGCGCTCGCGGCCGCCCGTCCACTCCTTGATGTATTCGCCGTTGTCGTTGATGCCGAGGTTGCAGATGACGATGTCCGGCTTCCAGCGGACGGCCTGCTCGTGCTCCTTCATCCACTTGTAGCCGCGCTTCTCGCGGCCGCGCATGGAATCGAGGTAGATGCCGCGCCCGGAGTTGCCGAAGTTGCGCACCTCGTAGCGGTTGGGGCTCTTCTCGTCGAGGAGTTTCTGCAACTGCGCCGGATACGACTCCCGCTCGCGGTCGGCGAGGCCGTAGCCGTAGGTGATGGAGTCCCCGATGCAGGCGACGCGCACGGGCGCGGCGAGAAGTTGCGCTCCGCACAGGAGCGAGGCGGCCAGAAGGATTGTTCTCATAGTCCTTCAATTATACCATAATTGACGCTGGCGGGCCGCTTGCGCGGCGAGCATCGAAAAGCCG
>CAVKTW010000176.1:0-1032 GCA_963659085.1 Candidatus Methanomethylophilaceae archaeon
CAGAAGAGCACACCCGCCAACAACAAGCCCTCAATGACCAACCTTCCATGAAAATCAACAGAGCCATCCTTCCACCCGGCCGCATCGGGCTGGCCGTCAGCGGCGGCGCGGACTCCGTCGCGCTCGCGTTCCTCCTGACGAAAGGCGGCAAGAAGCGGAACGCCGCCGCGCGCTTCGTCGTCCTCCACGTCGACCACGGCCTGCGCCCAGAGTCCAAGGCCGAATACCGCTTCGTGCGCGCGCTCGCCAAACGATTGGGGCTGCCCTTCCGAGGCACCCACGCGCACGTCGAGCGGCGCAAAGGCGAATCCCTCGAAATGGCGGCGCGGCGCGTGCGGCTCGACTTCTTCGCCCGCTGCGCCCAAAGCCTCCAGTTGCAGGCCATCGCGACCGGCCACCACATGGACGACGTCGCGGAGACGTTCATCCTCAAGCTGCGCCGCGCCTCCCTGTCGGGGATGCGCGAGACAAGCGAGGTGAACGGCGTGCCGTTCGTCCGCCCCCTGCTCGGCTGCCGCGACGTGGAGTTGAAGGACTACCTCCGCAAGTTCGGCGAAACGTGGTGCGAGGACGCCTCCAACAACGACCTCTCCATCGAGCGCAACAAAGTCCGCCACGCGATCCTCCCGTTCCTCGCGGCGAACTTCGACGCAAAGATCGTCGAACACCTCTACCGCATTTCAAAGCGGCTTTAACCGGGCGGGCGCTTCGATCCCGGCGACTTCGGGGGTGAGGCGGATGCCTGTGCGGAAGAAGACGCGGTTGCGCATGAGCCGCGCCAAGGCGAGGACGTCCGAGGGCGTCGCGTCCGCGCCGCGCACGATGACGTTCGCGTGCTCGCGCCAGACAAACGCCCCGCCGACGGCAAGACCCTTGCACCCCGCCTCCTCCAAGAGCCGCCCCGCGTAATCGCCCGGCGGATTCTTGAAGAAACTCCCAAACGTGCCAGCCGGGAAACGCTTGCGGCGGGCGAGATAGTCGGCGGGCGAGAGCCCGGCGCTTTCGACTTTCTTCAGCCGAAAATCCTGAATC
>CAVKTW010000176.1:1042-3158 GCA_963659085.1 Candidatus Methanomethylophilaceae archaeon
CGCGCCATCGACCTTCACCGCCTCCAAGACCTCCGAAAACGAGTGGCCGAACGCCCCCGCGTTCATCTTGATCCAGCCGCCCACCGTGCCGGGAATCCCCGCCATCCACGGGCACAAGCCCGGATGCTCCCGCACCACCTCCGCGCCGCTCCGCCCGGCGGGGCCCTGCGTCTTCACATACTGAACGGACAGAGTCAAATCGCTCCGCCACGTGTTCGACCCCTGCCCGATCCAAAGTCGGCGGCACGGCGTGGCGTTCGGGCGCGGCATCCCGGCCGCGTCGAGTTCCGCTTCAACGCGCGGCACGAGTTTGACGATGTCGCCCGCCCCCAAGAGGAGCGTGACATCATCTTCCCGCATCGAGTTTCGCGCGTGTTCCCACGCCTCCTCGCAAGACCGCGCCAAATAGAGGCGAGGCGCGTTGCCCGTCGGCGACGACGCGGCGAACGCTGTTCGGCACGCCGCGTAGAGGTCGGCGATGTCGCCCCCCTCGACCGGCTTCTCAAACGCCGCGTAGGTCGGGCAGAGCACAACCTCGTCTGCCGCCGCCAAAGCCGTGGGGAACGACTCAAGCAACGCCTTCGTGCGCGAATGGCGGTGCGGCTGGAAGAGGACGCGCAACACGCCCGTCCCCTCGCGCCGCGCCATGGCGATGGCACACGCCATCTCCGTGGGGTGGTGCGCGTAGTCGGTGAAGACACGTCCCGCGACGCGCTGGAAGCGGCGGTCGGGCAACGCGCCGACGACGGCGGGCAACGCGGCGGCAATCGCCGCGACACCATGACCGCGCCGCAATGCGACCTCGACGACCGCGCGCGCGTTCGTCCTGTTGTGCGGCGGCAAGTCGGCGAGGACGCGCTCGATTGCCTCGTCGGCGCGGGGCAACGTCTCGCTCTCGATGACCGCGCCGGCCTGCGACCGCGCCGTGTCAAAGCACGCGAAATACGCCTCTCGCGTCTTGAAGAAGTCGGGATGGTCGTATTCCGTCTTGTTGACGACGAGCGTCCGCACATGGTAGAGCGCGAGCGTCCCGTCGCTCTCGTCGGCCTCCGCGACGAAGACCGCTTCGCGTGACGGATCTCCCGATTCCCCCGCGACGGGGAAGTCCCCCGTCTCGCCGCCGACGCACCAGCGGACGCGCTCACCCAAGGCGAGCAGAAGCCGCGCCGTCCACGTCGCCGTCGTCGTCTTGCCGTGCGTGCCGGCAACGGCGATGGTGTCCCCTTCTTCCATCATCTTCGCCAAGAGCTCGCCACGCGACAGCGTCTTTTTCGCCGCGAGTCGCTCCGGCTCCTCCAACGGCACGGCGGGCGTCAAGACCACGAGGTCTGCACCATTGACGTGGCGCGGGTCGTGCCCGAGGAAAAAACGGACACCTTCCCTCTCAAGCCACGCCGTGCGCGGGGAGGCGAACTTGTCGCACCCAGAGACCTCGTGTCCGCGATGTTTCAGGAGGCACGCGAGAGCCGCCATCCCGACGCCGCCGACACCTACGAAATGGATCGTCATCCCGCCTACCGGAAGAGGGGTCTCGCGATGTCGTAAATCTCTTGGTCGGCTTGAAGAACCTTGAAGACGGCGGTCTTGTCGAGGCGATACGCCTGCAGGAAACTCTGCCGCGCCAACGCGCCCTTCTTCGCCCGCGCCTGAACGCGCGCGAGGTCGAGCCACCCCTGAACGTCGCGGCTTTGGAGTTTGAGGTAGCGCGTCAGCGCCTGTTCCGCGTCGGCCTCGCGCTTCGCCTCCATGAGAATCTGCGCGGCGACGCGCAACGCGCCCGCGTCGTTGAGCCGTTCGACGAGCGAGGACGTGATCTCGCCCGCTTGGTCAGTGCGGCCGAGTTCGTAATAAGTCCGCGCCAAGACGAAGAGTTCCGCGTCGGAGAGCGCGGGCTTCTCGCCCAAGTAGCGCGGCTCCAACTTGGCGAGCGTCTCGCGCAACACGGCCATCCGCGCCACATAGTCGCGCAGAGGCTGCGTCCGGCGGTTGTTCGGGTCGATCTCGTCGGTGTAGTCGAGGAGTTCCAAAACGACATCGTGGCGGCGGAACGGCAGGAGGATCTCCTGCGCGTAGCGGAACGTCGCCTCCGGCGAGGCCGGGTAGAGGAGGACGGCCT
>CAVKTW010000177.1:0-4146 GCA_963659085.1 Candidatus Methanomethylophilaceae archaeon
ATGCCCAATGCCGTGAAGCGCGATTTGGTCACCGGCACCGTTTGGTAGCCGACATCTCCCAAAACCCGATTTCACCCAATAAACACGGCGGAATGGCTGTTCGGAATGTTTCAGCAAACTACAGTAAACCACAGAAGATTGCCGACTTCCCAAACCGACCGATTAATGGTAAAATACAAGCCAAATGCTATTCAACATCGTCTTTCGAAATCGCGAGGGTCGCCCGGAAACGACCCAGCTTGAGGCATCGTCCCGCGCCGACGTCTTCGCGCAGCTCGCGCAAAAAGGCGTCAAGGCCATCCGCGTGGACGAGGCCAAGGGGAAACTGAAGCCCAAGAAGCCCGCCGAGCGCGGCGTCCCCAAACTCGGCCTGCGCCTCGCCGTCTGGGGCGTCATCGGTCTCGCCGTCGCCATCGCCGCTTACTTCAAGGCGGCGGATCTTGGCGACGACGCGGGGCGGCAAAAGCGCACAGACCGCAAGCCCGACCGCATCGCCGAGGCGACGCCGAGCGCCGTCGCACAGCCGACCGCCGACGCCACAAAGCCCAAGACCGCCCACGACATCGCGGAAGAGTTCAACGAGCAGGCCAAGGCGTTCGTCAAGAAGGCCGTCACCAACGAGACGCAGTGGATTGTGCCGCCGCTCGACCCGAAAGACCCCGACAACGCGCTCCGCACGCGCGTGTGCCAGGAGCTGGGGTCCCTCCTCTCCATCGAGCCGGGCGAGCCCATGCCGCCGTTCCCCTACTCGTTCCTGTTGGAGGACGACATGCGCCAGGCGGCCGCCGAGGGCGAGGACGTGGGCGAGATCGACAACGGCAACAAGGCGTTTCTCGACAGCCTCGCCAAATACAAGATCGTCGCCAAGGAGACGGACGACGCGCAACGCCTGGAGCACAAGGAGCGGCTGATCGCGGCGCAGGGCGAGTTGTTGGACTCCATGGGCGAGGGCCTCTCCGTCAACGACACCATCCGCGCCGCCTACGAGTTCCGCAAGCAGGCCTACGAGACGCGCACGGAGCTGTGCGGCCTCCTCACCGAGATGGCGCAGGAGAAAGACGCGGACATCAAGATTTTCAAGGAGCAGCTCGAAATCGCCAACGCGCGGCTCAAGGAACAGGGAATCAAGACGATTCCCCTTGAGGAAATCCTGCCCGACTACGAGGACGCTCACGACGAGGGCGAACACGAGTGAAAGAAAGGAAACACGCAAAAATGAACATCAAGACTGTCACCATCGCCGCCTCGCTTCTCCTGTGCGGCGCGGCGTTCGCCGACGAGATCGCGGAGCTCGGGGGCAACCTCGAAATCTGGCCCAAGGATCACGGCACCTTCCTCTTCGTGAACACGCAGAGCGTCGTGCCGGAAGCCTCTTTCGCCAAGGTGGTGCAGCGTCTCGCGGACGACTTCAACATCGACGTCAGACTCGTCGCCGGCGAAGAGCCGGATCTCAAGGCGATTCCCACGGAACTCGCGTCGCTCAAGGCCAAGGGCGCGATCTGGATCGTGAACGACCCGCGCCTGCCCATCTGCCTCGCCGCGTGCGAGAACGGCTGGGCGTTCCTCAACGTCGCGCAGATCATGGCCGACTCCCCCGCGCAAGACAAGATCGACGGGCGCGTCACGCGCCTCACCAACCGCCTCTTCGCCTACATCCACGGCGCCTACGAGTCCTCGATGATGCCGCAGTGCGTCCTCAAGGAAGCGCACGGCATGGACGGCATCGACGGCCTCGTGTGCAAGGACTACTCCCCCGAGGCGTTCAGCAAAGTCTCCGGCTACCTCGCGGGCGCGGGCTACCGGCAGGCGAAGCGCGGCACCTACTACGATGCGTGCGAAGAAGGCTGGGCCCCCGCCCCCACGAACGACGTGCAGAAGGCGATCTGGGACAAAGTCCACCAAATGCCCACAAAGCCCATCAAGATCCTCCCGGAGTCGAAGAGGAGGTAAATGGGGAATGGGTAATGGGGAATGAAATACACCTTCCAATATCGCACGGGTGACAACATCCTGCACAACGGCACGATAAACGCGGCCGACAAAGACGCCGCGTTCGCCGCCTTGCGCGCGCGGGGCATCAAGCCCAGCCGCCTGGCGGAAGCCCCCGGTTTCCTCAACGCGCTCTTCGGGAAGGGCAAACGCTGGCTTGCCATCGGCGCACTCGTCGCGCTCGTCATCGGCCTGCTCATCGCCCTGCGCACGACCAAGGAGGAACTGGCGGCGATTGCAAGCCCGGAGGAGCGCGCGGAGCGCCACCAGATTTACGGCGACCCCGTCATCCTCTCCGAACTGATGGCCGACGGATTCGCCGGCGTGTTCGCGACGGATGCCGAGCGCTTCCTCGCCTGCTACGCCATGCCGGGGGCGACCATGGCGACGCCCGTGCGCCTCAAATCCCCCAACGACCTCGCGGCCTGCCTCACGAACAAAATCGCCTTCGCCCAGGACGACGCGCGCGAGGTCACGGAGCTCAAGGCGATTGTCAACGGCATCAAAGAGGAGCTCCAAGCCTACCTCGCCGACGGCGAGGGCACGTGCGCGAGTTTCATGCGCCGCCTCGAAGAGCGCCAGGAAGAGGAGCGGCTCATCTACCGCCGCGTCCAGAACGAACTTGAGGAGAATCCCGATCCCGCGCTTTGGAAGGAGCGCAACAAGGCTCTGCGCGAGATGGGCATCCGCACCGTCCCGAGACCGAGAGAAGAGAAGAAGTAGCGCGTTCGCGTCCAACCTCTCTCGCCCCTGATCGGCGTCCCGCAGCCGGACGCCGCTTCCTTTTTGTCAAACCAAAGGAGGCCGACGCATGGCACGAGAGAAAGGAACGGGGACTCTCCAACTGGAGAAGTCGGGGCGCTACACCGCGCGCGTGTCCATCAACGGGCGCGTGATCAGCCGCTCCACGGGCACGACGGATCGCGGCAAGGCGGAGGAGTTCCTCAACCGCTTCCTCGCGCCATTCGGCCGAGGCAAGGAGCGCGTGCCGCTGGCGGACGTGTGGCGGCTCTACGAGATGTCGCCCTACAGGCGCGAGATCGCGAAGTCGACCCTCGGCAACAAGAAGACGGTCTGGCGCAAGTTCGCGAACTGGCTCGCCAAGAACCACCTGGAGATCAAGAAACTCCAGGACGTCACACAGGAGGCCGTGGCGGAGTATCTCATGCTGATGCGAAGTGACAACTCCGCCAGCACCTACAACAGCAACATCTGCATCCTGCGCGAAATCTTCCGCGTCCTCGCCGGCAAGGCGGGGCTGATCGACGATCCGTGGGAGGGCGTCGTTCTCCGCTCCGACGATTCCGTCTCGCGCCGCGAACTCACGGTCTCCGAAGTGGAGCGTCTCTACGAGGCGGCGGCGCGGCACGGCGCCGAGTGGGAGCGGCTTCTCGTCACGGGAATCTACACGGGGCTTCGCCTCGGCGACTGCTGCTGCCTGCGCTGGGACTGCGTGAAGATGGACAGGCGCATCATCCAGGTGATTCCGCAGAAGACGAAGAAGCACAGGCGCGGCCGACCCGTGACCATCCCGATTCACAGCGTCCTCATGGCGGAACTTGAGGCGACCCCGGCCGAGGAGCGCAAGGGCTACGTGAACACGACAATCGCGGACTTCTACATGCACAACCAGTATCGGCTCTCCGAAGGCCTGCGGCAGATTTTCAAGGCGGCGAACATCCAGATGAGTTTCCGCGTCGAAGGCCGGCGGCGCAAGTGCGTCCTCGCCTCGTTTCATTCCCTGCGGCACACGTTCGTGTCTCTCTCCGCCAACGCCGGCGTGCCGATCCCCGTGGTGCAGAGCATCGTGGGTCATTGCTCGACGGCGATGACGCAGCACTACTATCACGAGAACGAGGCCGTGTTGCGTCAGGCCGTGGACGCGATTCCAGCCATCGGGAAAACCGCCGTGGAGGCCAACACGGCAATCAGCAACCATCTCCACACAGGAGGCGCGGAGGCAACGCCAGCGGCGCAACCGCCGGCGTCAGCATCCACGGCGGTTGCGACCAAAGCCAAAGGGAGCATCCCCGCGAGGTTGAAGCGTCTCGACAAACTCCTCGCCCAAGGCGTGATAACCTCCGATGAACACACGCAAATTCGCTGTCGAATCTTATCAGAGCTCTAAATTTGGGGAATGGGTTAGGGGAATGGGGG
>CAVKTW010000178.1:0-6454 GCA_963659085.1 Candidatus Methanomethylophilaceae archaeon
CGTCGCCCCGGCGCAGAGACCCAACCTTCGCGTTTCTGCCTACGGCATCTCGACGGTGACGCGGAAGAAGTGGTAGTCGACCTCGTTTCCGCGTCAACGCCCGCCCGAAGAAAGCGGCAGACCTCTGTTTTCATTCACCTCGGCGGACCGTCACCACGAGACGGTGAAGGCGAGGTGCGCCATGAAGCCGTGGGCGCGTTCGCCGGGATAGACCTCGAAGTCGTCGTCGAAGAGGTTGAGGAGCGAGAGCGTGCACGCGTACCGCTCCCACGAGGCGGTCGTCGAGAGGCGCGAGAGGTTGCGCACGTTCGAGGTGCGCCGGACGGGGTTCTCCTCCCACACCTCGATCCCCTGCAGATACGAGAGCGTCCAGTTCGAGAGAATCCGATACGTCATCTCGACCGAGCCGGACGCGAGCGGATAGTCGAGCGCGTAGCGCGACGACCAATACGGCGACTTCGTCTCCTTGAGCGTCACCGCGAGGCGCGGCACGAGGGAGAGCGCGTCCGTCGCCCGCAGCGACGCCTCGCCCGAGAGGCCGAACGACGTCACGGGCTCCAGCGCCGTCGCCTTCCACGACGACGCGCGATCCGCCTTCAGCCAGTCCACGAGGTGGTGGCTGCGCATCAGGAAAAGCCCGCCCCGCGCCGACGGGAGCGTCGCGCGCGGCGAGCGGGCGCGATGCGTCCAGTCGAGCGCGAGCGTGCGCGTCGTCTGAAGCGGCAGGTCGATGGTTCCCTTCGAGTCGGGGCTGTCGTAGGTGAGTTCCGTGAAACTCGGCATCTTCACGCCCTCGCGGTAGGAGAGCGAGACTTTCTCCTCGTCGGTCACGTCGTAGGAGATCCCGGCCGCCGGCGCGCAACGCGCCTCGCCGCCGCTGAAGAACTCGCCCGCCGCGCCGACGGCGAGTTCCCAGTCGCCGAGCCGCGCGCCGGGCAACGCGGCGAAACTGCCGTGGAAGCGTTTGAACGACTCCTCCTTCGTCTTCGGGTTGCGACCCGTGTAGTTGTTGTGGTGGCGCGTCGAATAAAGCTGCGCGTCAAAGTCGCCGCGCCAGTCGACGAAGAGGCACTCCCCGAAAAGCGACCGCTTGACGGCGCCGAGCGTGAAGGAATCCGCCTGGTGGGTGTTTTCGTAGAAGTCGGGGTTCTCGCGCTTGAGGATGTAGGTGTCGCGCGCCTGCATCCACATGAAGGCGAGTTTCAACTGCGTCTCCTCGTCCTCGCCAAACCGCCCAACCGTGGAGAAGAGCGACACCTCGTCCTTCTCGCGCGCGGGATACTTCTCGTTCGCGCCATACGCGCCCTGCGCCCCGAAATCGCGGTTCATGTAGGAGAAGAACGAGTCGACGCTCCAGTCCGCCGCGCCGACGCCGAGGCGGCCGCCCGCCTGGTAGCGATCCATCTTGTTCGCGTCGTAGCCGTCGATCTTGTCGGCGTGCGCCCCTTCCGCGAACGCCCCCGCCCAGACAGACCCCGTCTCGCCGACGGCGGCCGTCTCCAGCGCGTGGGCGCGGCCGAAATAAAGGCCGTCCAACCCCGCGCCAACCGTCAACTGCCCCCCGGCGGCGGGGAACGGCGCCATCTCCACCGCGAGCGAGCCCGCCGGATGCGCGGAACTCACCCGAAAGAGGTCAAGCCCCGTCAAGACCTCCGACTTCGTGAGCCACGCGAACGGCAGCATCACGTCGGAATTGAAATGCTCCGTCTGCGCGTTGCGGATCGCAAGCCCGTTGAGGAGCATCCCCGCCTCGGAGAAGGACGAGCCGTTGACGCTCAAATCCGTGAGCGTCCCGCCCACGCCCTGCTCGCGGACGGACAGCTGGAAGAGCTGCTCGCGCCAGGGCGCGTCCTGAATGCCGGACACCCACGCGGCCTCGCGGTTGCCCCAGACGACGAGCGGCGAAAGTTCGTAGACGTCGTTGGTCGCGGCCTGGAGGGAGGCGAGGCCGAGAGCCAGCGTGAAAAGTGCGAGCAAACCAATCTTCTTTTTCATGGCGTTTCCTTGTTCGGGCTTTTTAACACAGAGACACAGAGGCACGGAGAAACAAAAGACGGAGAGTATTTTTGAGAGAGAGAAAGAGCGCACCCTCGGAATTGACATCGCAATCCAAGGGTGCGTTCTCTCGCCGGTTGTGGGAACTCTTACTCGGCGGCGGGCGTTTCGTCCTGCACCGTGATCTTGAACTTGACGGACACGCCGTGCCCCAAGTCAATCGACGGCTCGTAGACGCCGACTTCCTTGAGCGCCTCGTCCAGATCGAGCTGGTGGCGTTCGAGCTTGATGCCGCGATGAGCCTCAATCGCGCCGAGGATGTCGCTCACGCCGACGGAGCCGTAGAGGTGCGTGCCGTCCGTCGTGTGCGCCGAGACGGTGATCTCGAGCTTCTCAAGCTTCTTGGCGAGTTCCAACGCCGCCTTCTTCTCCTCCGCCGCGCGCGCCGCGCGCTCGGCCTCGAGCTTCTTGAGGCGACGCTTCGCCGCCTCGGTCGCGACGGCGGCGAGTCCGTGCGTGAAGAGGTAGTTGCGGGCGTAGCCGGGCGCGACCTTGACGATCTCGCCCGCCTTGCCGAGCTTCTTCACGTTGTCCATCAACATGACTTCGATGTGCTGTGCCATACCGCAGGCTCCTTTCGCTTAGGCCATGAGGCCCATGTTGCGGGCGCGCTTGACGCCCTGGCGGATCTGGCGCTGCTGCGCCGAGGTCACCCCCGTGATGCGCGCGGGCAGGATCTTGCCGTAGTCGGTGATGTAGTATTTAAGCGTCTCGATGTCGTTGACGTCGATCTGGTCGGTCTTGCCGAGCGGCGGACGCTTGCGCGCGGCGAACTCCTCGCCGGCGGAACTGTTCGATTTCTTGAAACCCATTGTCTGAACTCCTTGAAAGTTGTGTGTGTGTCGTTAAAACGGAAGGTCGCTCTCATCGCTCTCGTCAAGGGGCGCGGGCGCGGGGGTCGCCCCCCTCGCCGGCGCGGCGGCCTCAATCGGGGCCTGCCGCTCGCCCTTCGGGAGAAACTTGACGGTGCTGGCGCGGACGCGGAGTTTCTGGTGCTTGACACCGTCCTTCTCCCACGTATCCATCTGCAGGCGACCCTCGACGAGAATCGGGGAGCCTTTGACGAGATACTGCCCGCACAGCTCGGCCTGGCGATCCCACGCGTCCACGTCGATGAACACGGGAACCTCCTGAACCTGGCCGTTGCGATCCCGACGGCGCTCGTTGACGGCCAGCGACAGGCGGGCGACCTTCAAGCCGCTCGCCCCCGCCGTGCGCACGTCGGGGTCGCGCGTCAGGTTGCCCATCAGAATCACCCTGTTGAAAGAAGCCATGGCTGCCTTCCTTTGGAAGCCTCCTCAGGCCTCCGCCGCCGTCTTGGCCGCGAGCGCCGCGGCGGCCGCCGCCTCGCGCCGCGCCTGCCGGTCGGCGCGGGCCGCGCGCTCGGAGGCGATCTTCTCCTCGCGCCGCGCGTCAACCGCCAGGATCTGCACGCGGAAGACATCCTCCACGAGGGCGTAGCGCTTGACGAGCTCGCCGACCTTGAGGGGGTCGAGCTCGAAGCGGACCTTCACGTAGACGCCGCTGTCGTGCTTGCCCATGGCGCGGGCGAACGTCCGGCGGCCGAGGGAATCCTTGGCGAGGACGGTGCCGCCCAAGCGCGTCACCTCGGCGAGGGCCTTCTCAAGGCTCGCCTCCAGGACGTCATCCTTGGCGACGCCCACGAAAATGTAAAGAGCATCGTATGTCTTCATCACTTCTTCTCCTCCTTCTTGTCGGACGCGCCGGCCTCCTCATCCTTGCCCTTCTTGATGACCTCGGGCGTCTTCGCCGCCTCGCCGGCCGCCGCGCCGGGCGTCGCCGCCGGGACATCGTCCGGAGCCTTGACGACCGCGAGCGCGAACTCGCCGCGCGTGACGACCGTGTATTTCTCGCCGAGCTTCAAGTCGCGCACGAAGAGCGTCTGGTCAAGGTCGAGACCCGACACATCCACGTCGAACTTCTCGGGAATGTCGGCGGGCAGGACGTCGATGTCGATCGAGCGGAGCGTCTGCTCCAGGACGCCGCCGCCGAGCTTGACGCCCTTCGCCTCGCCCACGAGGTAGAGCGGCACGGTGATGCGCACCTTCTCGGTCAGCGACACCTCGCTGAAATCCACGTGGATGGGCGTGCCGCGCAGAACGTCGTTCTGCATCTCGCGCAACAGCGCGGGGACTTCCCGTCCGTCCATGTCGAGCGTGACGAGGACTTGCTTGCCCGTGCGTCCGCGCATCGCCAGCATGAAGGCGTGCTCCGGGAGCTTGATGAGCTCCGTTCCCGCCTTGTTCATCTTCATCACCGACCCGGGGATCATCCCGGAGCGGCGAAGCCGCCTGACAGCCCCCGTTCCCTGTTCGGTGCGGGGCTCGGCGCTGATCTTGATTTGATCCATTGATTATGGCCTTGTTTCCTGCGAAGGCGATACTCTCGCGCACACGCGCTACACTCTCGCCGTGAAAGTGGAAGAGTATACCAAAAGCCCCCCGCCGCGTCAAGCCCTCACGGCACGGGGAAGGCGGCCGCGAGCTGGGCGGCCTCGCGCTTGACGCGCGCGATGACGTCACCGTTCGTCGCGTCGTCGAGGACATCGGCGATCCACGTGCCGATCTTGATCATCTCGGCCTCTTTCATGCCGCGCGTCGTCGCCGACGCCGTGCCGACGCGGATGCCGGACGTCTTGAACGGCGACTCCGTGTCGTAGGGGATCGTGTTCTTGTTGACGATGATGCCGGCCGCGTCGAGCGCGGCGGCGGCCTCCTTGCCGGTGAGACCCTTCGACGTCTTGACATCCACGAGGAAGAGGTGGTTGTCCGTCCCCCCGGAGACGATGCGGTAGCCGCGATCCTGCACGGTCTTGCAGAGAACCTGGCAGTTCGTCACGACCTGCTGGGCGTAGCCCTTCTTCTCGTCGCTCATCCACTCGCGGAAGACGACGGCCTTCGCCGCGATGATGTTCTCAAGAGGCCCGCCCTGCATCCCGGGGAAGACCGCGCTGTCGAGCGCCTTCGCCCACTTCTCCTTGCAGAGGACGAGGCCGCCGCGCGGCCCGCCGAGCGTCTTGTGCGTCGTCGAGGTCACGAAGTCGGCGTAGGGGACGGGCGAGGGGTGCGCCCCGCCCGCGACGAGACCCGCGATGTGCGCCATGTCGACGACCATCAACGACCCCGCCTTGTCGCAGATCTCGCGGATGCGCTTGAAATCGATGGTGCGCGGATAGGCGCTCGCCCCGGAGAGGAGGATCTGGGGCCTCACCTCCAACGCCTGTTTCTCCAGCGCGTCGTAGTCGAGCCGCTCCGTCTCGCGGTCGACCGTGTAGGGGACGATGTTGTAGAGTTTCCCGGAGAAGTTGACGGGAGACCCGTGCGAGAGGTGGCCGCCCTGGTCGAGCGAGAGGGCCATGATCGTGTCGCCCGGCTTGATCGTCGCGAAGTAGACGGCCATGTTCGCCGCCGAGCCGCAGTGCGGCTGGACATTCGCGTGCTCCGCGCCGAACAGCTGGCAGGCGCGCGCGCGGGCGAGCTCCTCGACCGCGTCGACCGGGACGCACCCCGAATACCAACGCTTGCCCGGATACCCCTCGGCATACTTGTTCATCAAAACGGAGCCGGCCGCCTCGCGGCAGGCGCGCGACGACGTGTTCTCGGAGGCGATGAGGTTGATCTCCGCGTCCTCCTGCGCCGTCTGCGCCTTGATGGCGGCGAAGACCTCCGGGTCGTCGCGCATGAGCCCGGAGGCGTCGGAGAGGCGCTCGGCGCGCTCCAATTTCCACCGCCGCCTCGCGTGGCGCGGGTCTTCGTCGCGCGGCGTCGCCAAAAAGGCTTGGGCGATCTCAAGCGCATACGCGCCCGACACCGCGTCCGCCCCCAGGCAGAGGACGTTCGCGCCGTTGTGCTGGCGCGAGAGCGTCGCCGCCTGCGTCGTCGCGCAGAGCGCGGCGCGGACGTTCTGGAAGCGGTTGGCCGCCATCGACATCCCGATGCCGGTGCGGCAGATGAGAACGCCGACGTCCGCCGCGCGGGAGGCGACCGCCTCGGCGACGCGGCAGGCGAAATCGGGATAATCGCAACTCGCCCGATCCGCGGGGCCCAGGTCAAGAACCTCGTGGTCGGCGGCGAGCGCCCGGACGAGCGCGTTCTTCAGGTCGAACCCACCGTGGTCGGATGCGAGCGCGATTCTCATGGCGTTCCCTTTCAGGCGTTCTTCGTGGTGAGAGCCGCGACGCCGGGGAGCGTCTTGCCCTCCAGGAACTCCAGCGACGCGCCGCCGCCCGTGGAGACGTGGCTCATCTCGGCCGCCTTGCCGGACTTCTTGACCGCCGAGACGGAGTCGCCGCCGCCGATGATCGAGACGCCGCCGTTGGCCTTGACCGTCGCGACCGCGTCGCAGACGCCGTAGGTGCCCTTCGCGAGCGGCGCGAACT
>CAVKTW010000179.1:0-2387 GCA_963659085.1 Candidatus Methanomethylophilaceae archaeon
GGAAAGCGTCCGCGCCTGTTGGGCGGCGGAAGGCCCCAACGAGATCTCGTTCGAGGCGGTTTGAAAAACGATGCCAGTCGGCGGTTGATTTTGGTATAATAACAGCATGAGAACGATTCTTCTTCTTGTGTGCGCGGCGGGGCTGTCGGCTTTCGCGCACGGGTCCATTTCGGGTGAGGAGCTGGTCAAGCGCCAGGCGCGGAGCGTCCACTTGCGCTACGAGCCGACCGAGCCGAACGCCGACGCCGTGCGCGGCGTCGTCACGGTCACGGAGGTTCAGACGAACTCCTACTACTGCCTCTTCGCCTGGGACAGCGGCTACTGCGGCATCCAGGACGTGAACGGGCGGCGCATCCTCATCTTCAGCGTCTGGGATCCCGGCGACCCCTTCGACTTCGCGGCGCATCCCGACCTCGTCGCGCACGACTTGCGCGCGAAAGTCCTCTACGCGAAGGAGGGCGTCGACGTCGCGCGTTTCGGCGGCGAGGGGACGGGGGCGCGGACGATGACGGAGATCGGCTGGAAGGTGGGCGAGCCCGTCGCCATCCAGATCGAAGCCGCGCCCGACGGCGAGGATCGGACGGCCTTCACCTGCCGCGCGCGCAACCTCAAGACGGGCGCGTGGGAGACGCTGGCGACCGTCTCGACGCTCTGCCACGAAAACCGCGCGCGCGGCCTCAACGGCATTTACTCGTTCGTCGAGGACTTTTGGCGCAATGGCCTGTCCGCGACGCTCTCGCGCCGGGCCGAGTTCGCGCGCATCGAGACGCGCTCGCCGACGACGAAGGCTTGGCTCAAGGCCGACCGCGCCTTCTTCACGGGGGACGGGACGCCGTCGCCGGCGATTGACGCGGGGCTCGCGCCGCGCGGCTTTTTCCTGCAGACGGGGGGCGCGACGACGAACGCGCACACGCGCCTGAACACGTGGATTCAACGAAATCAAGAAAAATGACACTGAACGAACTGCACGAGGCGTCGGAGAAAAGCCTCTCGGAAATCTCCGCGTCGGCCGACGACGCGACCACGGAGGCGTTGCGCGTCAAGTATGTCGGGCGCAACGGCCTCATCCCGGCGATCATCAAGGGCCTCAAGGACGTCCCGCCCGAAGACCGCCCCGCGTTTGGCAAGGCCGTTCAGGCGTGGAAGGCCACCGTCGAGAAGGCCCTCGCCGACAAGAAGGCCTCGTCCGAGAAGGCGAAACCCTTCGAGGGCGACTTGACGCTCCCCGGCCGCTGGTGGGGTCTCGGCGCGAAGCATCCGCTCTCGCGCGTCATCGAGGAGTCGGCCGCCATCTTCGGGAAGCTCGGCTTCACGGTCGCCGACGGGCCCGACTTGGAGACGCGCTTCAACAATTTCACGGCCCTGAACACGCCGGCGCACCACCCCTCGCAGGATCGCTCGGACACGTTTTGGTTCACCGACGACTGCCTCCTTCGGACGCAGACCTCGCCCGTCCAAGTGCGCACGATGCTGGCGAACAAGCCGCCCGTGCGCGTCATCTGCCCCGGGCGCACCTACCGGCGCGACACGACGGACGCGACGCACTCGGCGAACTTCCACCAGATCGAGGGGCTTTACGTCGACACGTTCCCGGAGAAGCCCGTGTCGCTCGCGGACTTGAAGTCCGTCCTCTCCTATTTCGCGAAGGAGATGATGGGCTCCGGCGTGACGGTGCGCTTCCGCCCGCATTTCTTCCCGTTCACCGAACCGTCCGTCGAGGTCGACTTCACGTGCCACGTCTGCAAGGGCAAGGGGTGCGCCGTCTGCAAGCAGTCGGGGTGGATCGAGGTCGCCGGCGCGGGCATGGTCGACCCCCGCGTCTTCAAGCACGTGGGCTACGACCCGGAGAAGGTCTCCGGCTACGCCTTCGGATTCGGCGTCGAGCGCATCGCCATGATCAAGTATGGCATCGCCGACATCCGCTGGCTCTACGAGAACGACATCCGGTTCCTGGGGCAGTTGGGCTGACGGCATGAAGAAGACCCTCACGTACGCGCTCGTCGTCGTCGCCTGGTTCTGGACGGCGTATGAGTGCGACACGATTGGCGTCGACGTCTTCGACATGCTCTTGAAGCGGTTCCCCGGCCAAGTGTGGATCATGGCGGGCGTCCTCTCCTACCTCACCATCATTTGGATGCCGCAGAATCTCCTGACCCGCGCCGTGATGGGCCTCTTCATGCTCATCCCCGCCGAAACACTGCCGCTCATCCGCCCGCACCTGCCTGAAAGCGGTTTCGCGCCGATCCAGCTCGTCGTCGCGCTCATCTACATCCTCGCCATCATCGGCATGTATGGGATGTTCTACCCGTGGCGTGTCGAAGCGGCGCTTCGACACGCCACGGGTGGGTGGAGAAGTGGAAAAGTTGCAAAGTGGAAGAGTAAATCAG
>CAVKTW010000180.1:0-8057 GCA_963659085.1 Candidatus Methanomethylophilaceae archaeon
CGCGCGCCGCACCGTCCCTTCCCCTACCGCTACCAAATCGGCGCGTTCGTCCGCAATGACAGCCTTATCGACAACGGCACCTCACGGACGTCGGACATCTTTTCCTCGAACCCGAAGGAGCGGTTCGAGACGCTGACGGACGTCTTGCACATCTACTCGGCGGGCAACGGCTATTCCAACGGCAAGTTTTACATCTCTTGGTGGGACGCGTCCTACGACGACACCGCCTCGACGGCGCGTCTCCGCCGCTTGCGCGACCTTTACAACCCCAACTGCATGATCCGCGTCTCGATCATGCCACGCGGCGGCATCTCGGCGAACGGCACCGATAAGGGCTATGGTTTCGCGGTCGCGGGCGCGGGGGCGGTGACGCGGCGGCAGTTCGCGGAGTCGATCGTCGACTTCCTGCGCGAGCAGCAATGCGACGGGCTCGACATCGACTACGAGTGGGTTCAGGACGCGACGAACCACCGCGAATGGCAGAACATCGGCAAGATGCTCCGCGAGCTCTCCGAGCAGTTCTTCGACGAGGGCTACGTTCTCTCCTTCGCCACGCGCAGCTACGAGTGGTCGCCCTCCGGGATGCCCTACAATGAAGTCGACTACGGCGCGTTCCACATCTGCGACTACATGATGGTGCAGTCCTACGGCGGTGGCTACCTTAACTCCTCGCCGAGCATCCACCGCCGCTCGCTCGCCGTCTGCACGAACAGGCTTCTCCCCAAGCGGCGCGTCGTCATGGGTCAGGCGGCGTATGAGTCGCTTGGCAGCCACATGGGTTGGGACGGCTGCTCCTACAAGATTGAATCGGAAACGAGCGATCCCTTCCGCCGCTTCGACATGGACATTTGGTGGGCGAGCAAATACGACTCCTATTGGCCGTTCGAGGGCATGAGCTCGTTGCAGGCGCAGTGTTTGTGGGCGCGGCGCGAGGACTTGGGCGGCGTGATGAGCTGGGGGTATTACTGCGATCCCACGTGGGAGGGATGGAACTCCTTCGGCCGCCACCAGTCGAAGGCCATCTGGCCGATGCCCAACGCCTGGGCGACGCCCGCCGTCGTCGAAAAGGAGGGCGTTGCGTGGTATCAGATCAAGTCGGAGGAGGACTGGTTCTGGCTCGCCGACCACCCGGACGTCCACGCGGAACTCGTGGCCGACATTTCCTTCAAGCACGACCCCATCGTCATCGACGAGTGGACGGGCCTTTTGGAGGGCAACGGCCACACGCTCACGTTCGACGACGACACGTGGATCGTTTCGGAAGAGGCGACGGGTCTCATCCGCACGTTGCGCGGCACGGTGCGCAACCTCAAGATTCAAATGAACGCCCGCGTCTTCACGGTCGCCGCCCGCTGGAACGACGAGGTGAATGAGCCGAGCACGGGTCGCCTCCTCAACACGCTCTCCGGCGAGAATCCCGTGGGCGTTCTTGCCGCCGAGGCGACGGATTCTTCCCTCATCGAGAACGTCGCCGTCACGTTGGGCGCGGGCAGCGAGGTGAAGGGCGTCCAGAGCGTCGGTGGGCTTGTCGGCAAGGCGAGCGGCACGGCGACGATCAAAAACTCTTCCGTCGAGGTCGGCGGGAAATTGCACATCGAGGTGCGGAACATTTGGGACACGCTCTTTCAACCTGTCTCGCCCGCGATTGGCGCGCTCATTGGCTTGAGGGACGGCGACGGCGTGACGCTCGCGGACAACACCTCCGCCGTCGTCGAGGGCGGCGACCTTCAGGATCTCGACGCGATCCCCGCGCCCGCCTACGACCTCACGGGCGACTGGCGCGAGCCGAGTGGCTGGGACACGGCCCTGCCGCGCGAGGTGGACGTCCGAAGCCAAGACTGGGCGCTTGAGGTCGTTTTGTCCCTGCCGAACTATGCGGCGTCGTCGTTGGGGGCTTCGTATCCGCAACTCATCCGCCTTGCGGGTTCGTCCACGGCGGTCGCGCTCTCCGTCAACGGCGAGGGCGGCGGCGAGTTGTTCTTGACGGGCAGCAACACCGCCACCTACGCGCATCCCATCTCGCGGGCGGTCGTGCGCGGCAACGGCGATGTCGGAAGCGGCGTGCCGCTCACGGTCGGCGACGACGGCCTCGTCACGCTTGTTGTCGAGAATCGGGCGGGGGAGCTTCGCGTCATCCAAAACGACGAGACGATCCTCGTCACCGACAAGAACAATTCGAGCGACGGTTATTTGAGCCAGGCGTTCATCGGCGCGGGGCTTTCGCGCTTGGGCGGCGGCGAGATCGTCTCCGTGCGGGTGAGGACATCGGGCGGGAGTCTCGTTCACCCCGAGGGCTACGCCCGGCTCGTCCTCGACGAGGAGTTCGACGGCGACGCGCTCGACACGGCCACGTGGGAGAAAGTTCCCGTGATGACGAGCGGGGCCCCGAACTGGCGGCAATACACGTCGCACCGCGAGGATCTTGTCGCCGTCTCGAACGGCTGCCTTGTGCTCACGGGCGTTCTCAACGACTTCTCCGACGGCGACACGCGCAAGTTCCTCTGCGGGCAGATCCAGTCGAACGAGAAGTTCAGCTTCAAGTATGGCAAGGTCGAGATTCGCGCCAAGTTCGAGGATCAGGACGGCGCGTGGCCGGCGATGTGGATGATGCCGCAAAAGTCCGTCTACGGCAGCTGGCCCTACAGCGGCGAGATCGACATCACCGAGCGGCTCAACGCCGACGCGAAAGTCTACCAGACGGCGCACTTCGGCTACAACGGCGTCGACTCGACGAGCGGAACGACGGCGACCATCAACGTGGGCGAGTTCAACGTCTACGGCCTGGAGTGGACGGAGGACAAGATCGTCTGGTCCGTCAACGGCGTGACGACGCACACCTACGCGAACGACGGGTCGGGTTCTCTGAAGTGGCCGTTCGACCAGGAGTTCTACTTCATCCTCTCGCAGCAGCTGGAGGGCTCGTGGGTGGGGACTGTCGACGACACCTCCACGCTGCCGGTCCGGATGTTCGTCGACTATGTCCGCGTCTGGCAGAAGGACGAGGACGACCTCCGCCAAAACGCCTACCTCTGGCTCGACGCGAGCGACGAGTCGACGATCACGACGAACGAGACGGGGGAGATCGTCTCGTGGGCGAGCGCGAACCTCGCGGGCAAGTCGGCGAACGTCTACACGCTTTCCTCCGAGTCGCCGAGCGGGCCTCAGCTGCTGACGGACGAGCAGGGGCGTCCCCTCGTCTCGTTCGGCTCGACGACGGCGAACCGCGACCTCGCCTTCGAGCGGACGACGGAGTTGCGCACCGTCTTCATGGTCGCCCGCGTGGAGCAAAGCCCCAATGCGTTCCTGTTGGGCGACTCCTCCGCCTACAACTTCCATCGCGGCGAGAACGGCGAACTCTTCTCGGGGCACGCGCCCGAAAGCATCCGCTCCGGCTCGGTCTACTTGAACGGCACGTGGGTGAGCGACCCGACGAACACCGTTCCGCCCGCCGATCTCGCGCTCTACGAGATTCACGCGACGAATGGTGTCACGGCCTCGCAACTCTGCTACGACCGCGCCGGCAACGGGAACACACCGCGTCGCGGCGGCAAGGACATCGCGGAGCTCGTCCTTTTCAAGGAGGCGCTCAACGAGCGCGAGCGCAAGGCGATCCGTCGGAGGCTGATGAAGAAATGGAATGTCGGCGCGGCGGCCGTTTGGACGGCGACGGCGGACGGCTTTGTCAAAGAGGGCGCGGATCAGCCGACGCTCCTCTATGTGCGCAACGACGAGGTCGCGGACGGGGCGGAGATCGGCAACGGCGAGGATCTCGCCGCGCTCTCGACGATTGACCTCTCGGAGGCGGCCAACCCCGTCACGCTTTCCTTCACGAATCAAATCGACAGGATCGTCGCGGGCCCCGACACGCGCCTCGCCGTCTCGAACGCGGCGACGCTCGTCGTCATGGACGGCATGAAGGCGACGCTCGCCGACGGTGTGCGGATGGGCGGCTACGAGTTGGAATCGGGCGGCACGCTGCGCGTCGAGGACGACGCCTCGGCGGGGCGGAGCATTGGCGAGGCGTTCTTCGCGGGGACCGCGGGGACGTATGAGTTCAAGAAGATTTACATGACGGGCGGTTTTCAGCAATCCAACAGCGTCCGCGTCACGGAGGGCGATGAGATCCGCTTCGACGGCGCGAACTTGGGTGGTCGGTGCTGCTTCGCGTTCGACATCCAGGGCGGGCGCGTCGTCTTCCCGGCGGTGGCCAGCACGTGGTTCGAGAATTCGACTTTCACCCAGTCGGGCGGGGAGTTCATCTCGCTCGCGACAGGGCAGGGGCAGAGCGGCACGGGCAACGGCTTCATGCTCGGCTTCAATGGGACGGCGATGACGCTCGACATCACGGGCGGGCTTTTCGCCGTCACCAACTCGTCGCTCAACTTCCACAGCGCCGTCACGCTGAATGTCGGCGACTCTGGCACGGTGCGGGCGAAGGGCTATTACAAGGCCGGCCAGCAGGCGACGATCAACGTGAACGCGGGCGGTGTCCTCGACGTGGGCTCGCTCGGCTTCGTCGCGGGAACGGCCGTTCTCAACTTGAAGGGCGGCACGCTCCGAGGCTACGAGAAGAATTCTGTCGTCCACGACAACGTGAACCTCCACGCGCCCTCGATCCTCGCCTCCGCGCCCGACGGCTCGCTCACCCTCGACGGCACGTTTTACTACGGCAGCTCCGTCACGCTCGCCGCCGGCTCGACGCTGACCTTGCCTTCCAGCGGGGCGGTCACGTTCAAACTCGTGACGGACTGCGCCGGCGTGAAAGTGACGGACGGCCTTCTCGACTTCGGCACGGTGCGCGGCGCGGAACTCGCCGACCTCTCGGGGACGGGCTCGATCCGCATCACGCTCACGGACGCGGAACGCCAGTCGCCGCGCGCGCCGATTCCGCTCTTCAAGTGGTCGGGCACAACTTATTCGGGCGCGGTCACGGTCATTCCCGACATGGGCTATTCGGGGACGCTCGCCGTCTCGGACGGCTTCCTCGTCTTCACGCCCGCGTGGACGCAAACGACGCAGGACACCGCCGGGAACACGGTCTGCGCGAGCGTCTATCCCGCGTTGGGCGAGGCCCCGCTCACGGTGGCGGACGAGGCGGTCGCCCTCTCGGTCGCCTCGACGAAAGTCTGCACCGTGGGCGCGATGGTGGAGTTGCCCGCCGATGCGTCGGGCGACATCCTCTCGCTCGACACAGGGTCGCATCGGATTTTCCTCTCCGCGACGGCGGAGGATGAGTCGATTCTCCTCTCGCTCGGCTATGTGGACGCGGCGGGAACACGGACGACGACCGGCTTTGGGTCGGGCATCCGCGTCACGCCGGGGGCGCACGCGCTCTCGCTCGTGTGTTCGGCGACGAATGGCACGGTCGTCGCCATCGACGGCGTGCGGCGCGACACGGACACACGCCTCAAGTTCGGCAGTGAGGTCTTCACAAACGCGCTCGTCGGCGCGTCCGGCGTGGGGCTTTACGCGTGCGATGTCGTCACGGAGGCGAGCGGCGTCTTCGCGTATCCCGTCTTCGCCGACTACCCCGCGTTCAACGTCATCCGCGTGACGGTATCGGGCGACCCCTTGGAACTCAAGGCGCTCGACTCGGAGACGGCTGTTGACAAGATGACCGTCTTCGCCGCGCTCTCGTCGCCCGCGTTCGTCACGGCCGCGCCCGTGCTCGACATGGCCATCACGCAGAACGGCAAGACGAATGTTGTTGAGGCGTATCGCGAGGGCGCGGACGCGACGCGCATCGCGTATCGGGCGGCCACCGCCGAGACGCGCTCCTTCGCCGCGCAGACGGTCACCGCGCGCGAGACGGCGGGGCATCGCCTCTGGCACCTCTCCTACGACGCGACGGGCGGCACGTATCTCGACCTCAACGGCCAAAGCGCCGCCGCCTCCACCGCGACGAAGTGGCAGTCGAGCCGCGTTCAGCGTGTCGCGCTGGGGCTTGAGGCGGGCGTCGAGATCGGAGCGCGGCGGTGGATCGCCAAGGCCGCCGAGGCCGCGAGCGCGGACGATCCGCTCGCGGGGCTTGTCGAGACGCCCGACTGGTTCGACGAACTCCCCACCGCGACGCAGGACTATCTCTACGCGAAGGTGGGGCAGCGCGTCACGACTTACGAGACGCCCGCCATCACGCTCAACGGCGCGTCGCTCGGCCGCGCCGCCGCGCTGGAGGCGGTGCGCGTCTTCGGGGGCGACCCGGAGGCGGCGCACGACTACGAACTGAACCTCGACGCGCCGACGCTCGACGCGGGGCTTGTCGGCCTGTCGATGGCGGGCGACATGCCGGTCAACGCCTCCTATCGGATCGAGTCGAAGGACGCGCTCACGAACGCTTGGCAGGTGGTGGTGGAGTTGCCCGCCGGCTCGACGCAACGGACGTTCGTTCTGCCGCAGGACGCGGCAAGCCAATTCTACCGTTTGGCGGCGGGCGAGGGGTCGATCACCGTGGCGCGGCTTGAGATGCCCATTGTCACGTCCGAGTCGTCGCAACTCGCCTTGGGAACGGTGACGGCGGACGCGGACGGCACGATCGCGGTGCAGCTCGCGGGCGCGGGCGTCGCCGAGGGTCTTGTGGGCTACGTCGCCTTCGAGGGCGGTGTCGCGCTCGCGAAGGCCGACGCGACGGGGCGGATGGTCTTTACTCTGCCGACGGCCGCGCTCGAAAGCGGGACGTCGTTTGACTTCACGCTCGCCGTCTCGGCGGGCGCGGTCAACGGCGATGTCCGCCTGTCGGGGAGCGAGACGCGGGCGTTGCTCACGGAGGTCGTCGCGGACAATCTGCTCAAGGACGGCTTCACGACGGTGGACTTCGGCTCGTATCGGATTCCGTCGCTCGTCACCGACGGCGAGGGCGAGGTGCTGTGCCTTTACGATGTCCGCTACGGCGGCGGCGATTTGGGGACGGGCGACGGCATCGACGTGGGCGAGACGTATTCGGCCGACTTCGGCAAGACGTTCTCGAAGCCGCATCTCGCGATTGACGTTGTGAACAAGCGCGGGACTGACAATACCCGGCGTGACGGGTGGTCGAAGGACTGGGATCTCGGCGATGTCTCGACGCTCTACGACCCCGCGACGGAAACTTACTGGCTCATGGGCATCACGGGCAGGGGGCTTGTCGGCGGGACACCGACGCTGAACGATGTCGTCATGTATACGCGCCCGCGCGGCGAGGGGACGCTCAAGTGGGCGAACCGCACGTCGATGCAGGACTTCATCGCCGCCCAGCCCGGTGTCGCGACGAGTTCGGGCTCTCTGGGGTTTGGCTTTTTGGCGGGCCCCGGCCATGGGTTTGTGACGACGATGGATGTCGCCTACACGACGACGAACGGCGTTGCCGCGACGATGCCCAAGGGGACGCTCGTATTTCCGATGCAGTATTTCGTGAACGGGTCGTTCTCCTCATCCTCCGTGGGTGCGCTTTACTCGACCGACCACGGGAAAACGTGGAACGTGACCGCCCGCAGTGCGACGGCGGACGCGCCGCAGGAGAACTGCATCATGGAGCTTGACGACGGCTCGTGGTATATGACGGCCAAGGCGGGGACGGGGAGTTCGACGGGCAAGTTCAAGTTCTTCCGCTCGACGAACTTCTCGACGTGGGAGGCGGTCGGGGTCTACGCGCCCGTTCCCTGTCAGCAGGGGAGCTGTCTCAAACTGGGGCAAGGCGCGGACGGGCGGGGCCGCTACGTCCTCTGCCACACGCTTGACCGTCGCGCGGCCGTGCGGGCGAAGCTCTCGCTCGTCTTCGGCGTGGACACGACGGCGGACGGCGACGCGGCGGGCATCGCGTGGGACTTTGACAATCCCCTCGTCATCTACGCCGACGACACGGGGACGAAAGGCTACAACTCGCTCTGCCTCCTCGACGCGTCGACCTTGGGCGTCCTCTACGAGGCGCAGAACAAGATCTACTTCCTCCGCCTCGACATCACCGACAAATTGAAGTAGTCAGGCGAGATTGAGCCACGAATCGACACGAATCTTCACGAATGTGTCGCTGCGTCGGGGCGCATTGCTGCAAGCTTTTTCGGGTGCCCCGTGCCATGCCGACA
>CAVKTW010000181.1:0-5253 GCA_963659085.1 Candidatus Methanomethylophilaceae archaeon
CGGAGAAGATCGACACCTTCGAGAACTTGGAGATGCCGGTGATGAACGCGAAGCGCTGCTTCGACTCCAGCGTCTTGATGACGGAGTAGAAGGACTTCAGCGCGTTGCGGAACGGAATGACGGACGGCGTGTTGAGGTTCTTGAGGAGCGGCTTGTCGTATTCGTCGACGAGGAGCACCATCTGCCCGTCGGCCGACGTCGCGGCGAGGTCTTCAATCAGGTTCTTGAAGGTGATCGCCGCCGATTCGCCGACGCGAAGCGGGACGCCGTTGCGCCGCGCCTCACTTTCGAGCACCGAATTGAAAGCGGCCTGCAGTCCCTCCACGCGATCAGGCTGGACGCTGCCGAGGTCGAGCCGCAGGACGGGCCATGTCTTCGACCAGTCCCAGCGCGGCTCGATGAAAAGTCCCTTGAAAAGCTCGCGCCGCCCTTCGAAGAGACTCTGCAGGACGGACACGGTGAGCGACTTCCCGAACCGGCGCGGACGCGCGATGAAGAACTGCCGGCCAATCGACTTGTTGACGAGCGGCCAGAGCCGGTCTGTTTTGTCCACATACGTGAAGCCATCCTGAATCAGGTTGGCGAACGTGTAGATGTCTGTCGCGAGTTTCTCCATGCCGTCCATTATACCATAATTTGCGGCTGTAACCTTTGGCCGTCTCCTGCGCATACAGGATGTCAAGCGGCGCGGGGACGCGCCCAAACGAGACGAGAACGAAAGGAGAAGAGAACATGAGCATGGATGTATCGAAACTGGCGACGCCGATGGCCTTCAAGACGGGCAACGACAACACCATCGTCAACGTGGGCGAGAACGGCCAGTTGGTCGCGCACAAAAAGACATTCTCCTCCGTGAACGTCTTCCGCTGGATGCGGTCGTCGGAGACGAAGGCCGCCAACAACGAGGTGCGCACGGCGCTCCTGCGCAGCCTCGGCGAGGCGTTCGGCATCGAGGGCATGACGGTTGGCGAGGACGGCAAGACGCGCTTCTCCACGGCTTTCATGGATCAGCTTGAGAAACTGCTCGGCGCGGACTTCAAGCGGTCTGACTTCGGCGTCGGCAAGGACGGCGTCGTCTCGTCCGGCAAGCCCCTGACGGAGCGTCGCATCTCGGCCATCGTCACGCGCGCCCTCGTCGTCGGCAAGGGCCCGTTTGACCTCAACGCCTACCAGCGGAAAGTCGATTCGATGGAGAGCATGGCCGTGAAGGCGAAGGTCTCCGCCGACAACCTCAAGGCCATCCACCGGCGCGTCGCCCGCCTCGACAAGATCCTCGAATTCTTCAAGAACGGCGGCGTGGACGCGCTCATCGAGGCGAACGACATGTACGAGCCGGGCTACAACCCCGACGACGACCCGGACTACAACCCCCGGTATGACGAGATACGCTGCTACCCCTACATGTTCCACAGGGGCACCGAACTCGTCCCGCTGAAGAGGAAGGAGGATCTCGAGTTCTTCATCCGCAAGACATACGCGGACGACGTGAACGGCGACTTCATCCTGCACTTCGACAACATCAAGGCGACGGCGATGAACCGCGACCCCCAGAACGAGTCGAAGGAGGCGAACTTCCTCGACCTGGCCCGCACCTACATCCATTCGCAGCTCCAGACCTACGTCAAGGCTTCGGTCGACCTGTTCTACGACACGCTCGGCACGGATCTCGGCAAAAAGCTGGCTTCGGGCGTCTTCAACACCATGGCGATCTGCGTCGAGGCCCAGACGATGGAGACGGTCGACTTCCAGGCCACCTACGGACTCTTCGAGAATGCGGAGCCGGGGGCGGCGAAGGACGCGGCGCCGGTGACGCTCGCGGTCGCCGACCACACCGAGCAGACCGACCTCCTCGAATGCCTCGCCCGCGAGGCGCAGACGCTGGAGAAGACGAACCACGACGAGAACAAGGATCTCACGTGGGACGACTACCGCCCCGTCTTCGTGAAGAACCTGGTCGGCCTCGTCCGCCCCGTGCAGATCGAGGCGAACGGGCCCGTCGAGACGCGCCAGGTGACGGAAGCCGACATCGATGCCCTGCGCGACCGCCTGAACGAGATCCTCTTCTTCGACTGAGGCGCGGCGAGAGTCCTGAAACCTGAGCCCTTCGTCCTCATTTAAGGACGGAGGGCTTTCTGGCATTTTTGGAACGCGACGCGACGTTGCGAGATTTGGTATAATAGGAGTCAACTTTTTCAATTCTATGAACGATTTTGGTCTTTATTTGGTGATGACGAACCCGGTCGTCGGCTACGAACGCTGCTGCGAGGCGGCGGTCGAGGCCGGTGTGCGGATGGTGCAGCTGCGCATGAAGGACACCCCCCGCGAGGAGGTCGCGCGCGTCGGCCGCGCCCTGCGCCGGATCACGGCGGGCTCGCAAACGCTGTTCATCGTCAACGACGACCCCGCCCTCGCGGCGGAGGTCGAGGCGGACGGCGTCCACGTGGGGCAGGGCGACATGCCCGTCCACGAGGTTCGCGCTTTGTTTCCCTCCTTGGGCATCGTCGGGCTTTCCACCCACAACCCCGCGCAGGCGTTGGCGGCGGTGGACGCGAAGCCCGACTACATCGGCGTGGGACCCGTCTTCGCCACGCCGACGAAGAAAATCCCCGACCCGACGCTGGGCATCGAGGCCGCCGCCCGCATGATCGCGAGCGTCCCGTTCCCCGCCGTCGCCATCGGCGGGCTCAACGCCGCGACGCTTCCCGACGTCATCCGCGCGGGGGCGCGCAACGCGGCGGTCGTGCGGGCCGTGTGCGCCTCTCAAGACCCCCTGTCGGCGATTCGTCAACTCCAATCCCTCTTTCCATCATGACCTTTGTCTCAACCAGGAAGGGCCTCACGGCCACCGGCCCTGAAACCGTTTTCCGCGGCCTCGCGCCCGACGGCGGGCTTTACGTCCCACAAACCCTCGCGCCCCTCGCGGACGCCGCGCGTGTGACGACGTTGCGCGAGGCCGAAACGCTCGTCATGGACGCGCTCTTCGACGATTTCGCGCCCGCCGTCCGTTCGGCGGCCATCGAGCGGTTGCTCTCGCGCTTCCCCACGGAAGACCCGATCCCCCTGACGCAACACGGCGCGTTCCATTTTCTCGAACTCTTTCACGGCTCGACGGGGGCGTTCAAGGACGTCGCCTTGTCGATGCTGCCCGTCCTCATGAAGGCGGCGGCGGGCGACGCGCGTGTCCTCGTGTTGACGGCGACCTCGGGCGACACGGGCTCGGCGGCGATGCAGGGCTTCGCGGGTGTCGAGGGGACGGAGATCCTCGTCTTCTACCCGGCCTCGGGCATCTCGCGCGTCCAACGCCTGCAGATGACGACGCCCGACGCGGCCAATGTCCACGCGGTCGGCATCCACGGCAACTTCGACGACGCGCAGTCGGCGGTCAAGCGGTTCTTCGCCGACGACCGCCTCCACGCACAGGCGCGGTCGCGCGGCGTCTTCCTCTCGTCGGCGAACTCCATCAACACGGGGCGGCTTGTGCCGCAGATCGCCTACTTCCTGCTCGCCGCCGCGCGGGCGGGTCGCCCCATAGACGTCGTCGTGCCGTCGGGGAACTTCGGGAACATGCTCGCGGCCTACTACGCGAAAAAACTCGGCGCGAACATCCGCTCGTTCGTCGTCGCCTCGAACGTGAACGACGTGTTGGCGCGGTTCGTGCGGACGGGGGTCTACGCGCCCGAGGGGACGCTCCGCGTCACCAATTCGCCGTCCATGGACATCCTCAAGAGCTCCAACGTGGAGCGGCTTCTTTACTTGCTCAACGACGGCGACGCGGACGAGGTCTCGCGCCTCATGGACGATTTCGCGCGCACGGGACGCTACGCGCTCAAGCCGGCGGCGCGGGATCGCCTCGCGGCGGAGTTCGCGGGCGGCGTCGCGACCCCGGAGGAGACGCTCGCCGAAATGCGGCGGACGCGCGACGAGACGGGGGCGATTTTGGATCCGCACACGGCCGTCGCCTCGGCGGTGGCGCGGAAGCTCGGCTTCCCGCGTTCGGGAGCGGCTTGCGTCATCGCCGCGACGGCGACGCCCTACAAGTTCCCGGAGACGTGCCGCGCGGCGTTCGGGGAGGATTTGCTCACAACGCCGCCCGAAAGTTTCCGCGCACTCGCCGTGTTGCCAATCGCCCAGACGCGCACGTGCGACGTCGGCCAAATGGAAGATGAGGTCACGCGGTTGTTCTAAAGAACGGCACTTGGTTTTTCAACACAGAGACACAGAGAAACAGAGTTTTTGAGGGGAACGTTCAGCGTTAAGGGAAGTAAGATGAAGAAAGTCCTTGTCAACGGGGAGGAGATCAGCGAGGAGGCCATTGCGTTCGAGTTGGCGCGGCTCATGCACTTCTACAAGAGCCACGGGATGCCGGAGGCGAACTTGAAGGCGAACCTTGAGTCGCTCAAGGAGAAGGCGCGCGAGCAGGCCGTCGGCGCGAAACTGCTCTTGGATGAGGCCTCGCGCCTCCACGAGACCGTCACGGCGGCGGATCTCGACCAAGAGGTCGCGAAAGTCGTCGCGCACTTGGGCGGCGAGGAGAACTTCCGTCAGGCGCTCCTCGCGCAGGGGCTTGACGAGGAGCGGTTTCGCCAGGATTTGGAGAAGGGCGTCCGCGTCAACCACCTCGTGGAGAAGGCGTGCGCGGGCGTGCCCGAGCCGACCGAGGCGGAAATCGTCGCGTTCTATCAAGCCTCCAGCGACCCGGAGTCGGCGGAGACGCTCGTCGACGCGCACGACAGGATTCGCGACCTCCTGCGCCACGAGGCGCGGGGGCGGGCGATGGAGATCTACGTCGAGGAACTGCGCGAGAAGGCGACCATCGAGTATGTTGATCACGTCGGCGAGCAACCCCAGGATTAAGGCCGTCGTCCGCCTGCGCACGTGCGCGGAACGCGAGGCGACGGGCGAGATGATCGTCGAGGGCTACCGCGAGTGCCGCCGCGCCCTCGACCACGGCTACCGTCCCCACGCGATCTTCCACTGCCCGGAGTTCTACCTCAAGAACGAGAACGAGGCCGCGCTCGTCGCGGACGCCGTGTCGCGCGGGGCGGAGGAACTCGCGTGCTCAAGAATCGCCTTCGCGAAAATCGCCTACAAGGAGCGGCCCGACGGGCTGTTGATGGTGGGCCCCCACGTGACGCGCCGCCTGGGCGACCTGACACTCTCCGACCACGCGCTCGTCATCGTGACGGAGGCCATCGAGAAGCCGGGGAACCTCGGCACGATCCTGCGCTCCGCCGACGCCGCGAAGGCCGAGGC
>CAVKTW010000182.1:0-6453 GCA_963659085.1 Candidatus Methanomethylophilaceae archaeon
ACCGCGCGCGCGAGGCGGCGCGGGCGGCGCGCGAGTCGACGCGCCGCAAGGGCGTCATGGACGGGCTCTCCCTCCCCGGCAAACTCCGCGACTGCTCCGAGCGCGACCCGGCGAAGACCGAGCTCTACCTCGTCGAGGGCGACTCGGCCGGCGGCTCCGCCTGCAAGGGGCGCAACCGCGCGACACAGGCGATCCTCCCGCTGCGCGGCAAGGTGCTCAACGTCGAGAAGGCGCGTGTCGACCGCATGCTCGCCAACAACGAGATCCGCACGATGATCACCGCCATCGGCTGCGGCTTCGGCGAGGAGTGGGACATCTCGAAGGCGCGTTACCACAAGATCGTCATCATGACCGATGCCGACGTCGACGGGGCGCACATTCGGACGCTGCTGCTGACCTTTTTCTACCGCAAGATGCCCGAGCTCATCGAGAAGGGCTACGTCTACCTCGCGCAACCGCCGCTCTACAAGGTCGAGCGCAAGAAGAAGTCGGACTACGTCCTCACCGACGGCGAGCTCACCGAGCGGTTGCTCACGCTGGGGCTTGACGACTACGAGGCGAAGGACAAGTCCGGCGCCGTCCTCGACAAGGAGCGGGCGCGCGCGCTCTTGGTTCTCCTCGCGGAGATCGAGGAGACATCGCGCCTCGTCTCGGAGCGCGGCTTCGAGCCGCGCGCGTTGCTCGCCGACGAGACGGCGCAGGGCTCCGGCGCCTCGATGCTCAAAAAGCAGTTCTCCTCGCTCGCGGGTTTCGGCTACGGGCCCGAGGACTGGTTCGGCTCGGACGCCCCGGCGGCGGACGGGCCCCTCGTGAAACTCCTCGACGACGTCCGCAACCACGGCAAGCAGGGGCTGAGCGTCTACCGCTTCAAGGGTCTCGGCGAGATGGACGCGGACGAGCTTTACGACACGACGATGAACCCGGAGAAACGTCACATGCTGCGCGTCAAGCTCGACGACGCGGTGAAGGCCGACCAGATGTTCACGCTCCTCATGGGCGACGAGGTCGAGCCGCGCCGCAAGTTCATCGAGGAGAACGCGCTCAATGTCCGCAACCTCGATTTCTAAATGAAGCCGAAACCCTTTCAGAACGCCCCTCTTTTTCCGCTCCCGGCGGAACGGCCCGCCGACGACACGGCGAAAGTCATCAAGTTCTACAAGCTGCGCACCAACTTCCCGGAGGCGGTTTTGCGCGAGGCGAACGCCATCCCGAAGGCGGCGCGTCCGGCGCCGGGCGAGAAGCGGCTCGACCTCCGAAAGAAATTCATCTTCACGTGCGATCCCGTCACGGCGCGTGATTACGACGACGCGCTGTCGCTTGAGACGAACCGCCGGGGCGAGCTCGTCTTGGGCGTCCACATCGCCGACGTCTCCCACTACGTGAAGGAGGGCTCCGCGCTCGACCGCGAGGCGTTCCGCCGCTCGAACAGCGTCTACTTCTGCGACCGCGTCGTGCCGATGCTTCCGGAGGTTCTCTCCAACGGCGTCTGCTCGCTCGTCCCCAACGAGGATCGCCTCGCCTTCTCCGTCTTCATGACGTTCAACGCGGCGGGCGAGATGGTCAAACGCGATTTCGCGAAGTCGGTCATCCGCTCGGCGGCGCGGCTCACCTACGAGGAGGTCATGGCCGTCATCGAGGGGCGGACGTCGAAGCGGCTCAAGCCCGCGCAGGCGAAGACCATCCGCGCCATCGCCGCGCTCGCCGCGACGCTCCGCCAGCGGCGGTTCGCCGCCGGTGCGCTCGATTTGGAGATCCCGGAGGCGGAGGTCAAACTCGACGATCACGGCGAGCTCGACGCGATTGTCACGCGCCCCTACGACGAGTCGCACCAGATGGTCGAGGAGTGCATGGTCGCCGCGAACGAGGCCGTCGCGAAGGAGCTGTGGACGCGCGGCGTCAAGATCGTGGCGCGTCTCCACGAAAGCCCCGACGAGGAGAAGCTCCAGTCGCTCCGCGCCGACTTGAACGCGCTCGGCGTTCGCTTGGGCGACATCGAAAGCCCCAAGGCGTTCGCCGCGTTCCTCCGCGACATCAAGTCGCACCCCCTCTACGGCACGATTGCCGTGATGATCCTCCGCTCGATGAAACGCGCCGTCTACGACGCGACGGCCATCGGGCATTTCGGCCTCGCCAAGAAGTTCTACGCCCATTTCACCTCGCCCATCCGCCGCTACCCCGACTTGACGCTCCACCGCCAGCTCGCCGCGTATCTGTCGAAGGGCAGGAACCCCGCCGCCGCGCGTGTCGCCCCCCGGACGCTCCAACGTTGGGCCGAGCACGCGAGCGCGTGCGAGGAGACGGCCGCCGAGGCCGAGCGCGCGCTGTTGGAGATCAAGAAGTATCGCCTTCTGGAGGCGGATCTCAACGCGCACCAAGGCCGCGCCTACGAGGCCGTCGTCTCGCGTGTGATGCCGTTCGGCTGCTTCGTCGACATCCCGGAGCTCGTCGTCTCGGGCCTCGTCCACGTCCGGCACCTCTCGCCGCGCTTCCTCACCTACGACGAGGAGCGGCGGACGCTCTCGGCGGGGCGCGAGGTCTTCCGCGTCGGCACGCGCCTGACGGTGCGTCCCGCGAGCGTCGACTTCCGCGAACGCAAAATCGATTTCGTCCCCGTTTCGGGGAAGCCCGCGCACGCGCATCGGAGGAAAAAGACATGATGATGGGAGTCCTCTTGCTGGCGGTCCTCGACTTGGGGGCCTTGTTCGCGCAGAAAGACGCGTGGAAGGAGAAGGCGTCGTTCTTCGCCGTCGAACACGCGCGGGAGGGCTTCGTCTTCGCGAGCGAGAACCGCGACATCATCAACTGCCTCAAGTCCGACACCTGCACGTGGCACGGCCTTCAGGTGTGGGAGACGAAAGTCTACTTCGACAAGCCGGGCGGGAGCGACGGGATCGCGCGCGTCGAGATCTCCCTCTACAACCGGGGCGACGCGCTGAAAAGCGAGATCGACGAGTCGGAGCTTGAGGCGCTGATCGACGAGGTGACGCAACGCCTCGCCCCGGGCGGCCGCAAACCGCCGCCCGTCGAGAAGACGACGCTCCGCAACGGCGGCCAGCAGTTCCGCCGCGTCTTCGAGAAGGCCGACCCCGCCGCCGAGCTCGCGTGGGGTCTTTCCGCCGACAGGACGGTCGAATACCTGCGCCTGACGCTCTCGCGCCAGGACTTCGCGAAGGCGAACGCGCGCGCCAAGCGGCCGAAGGGCGCGGCGGGCAAGGCGAAGATCAAGGACAACGTGACGAAAAGCCCGAACGGCGATGTCTTCATCGACAACGTGCCGATGGTCGACCAAGGGCAGAAGGGCTATTGCGCGGCGGCCGTCTCCGAGCGCGTCCTGCGCTACTACGGCAACCGCATCGACGAGCACGAGATCGCCCAGCAAGCCGGGACGAGCGCGGAGGGGGGAACGTCGGTCGCGGCGATGAAGGCGGCCGTCGAGGCCATCGGCGGGAAGAACGGGCTGGGTTTCCAGGACATCGTCGACATGACCGCCTCGTTCGGCGACATCGAGGAGGAGATCGAACGCTACAACAAGGCGGCGAAGTCGCTCCGCCGCCCGACGCTCGCGCTTGAGACGTTCATGCAGGGCAACAGCGTGAACGTCGGCGAGATCCGCGCGGCGATGGAGCCGAAGGTGCTCTACAAGATGCGGCTGAAGGACGCGCGTTTCAAGAAATTCTCGCAGGGCGTCCGCCAGCAGGTGAACGCGGGCGTGCCCGTCTTCTGGGGCGTGACGTTGGGCATCTTCCCGGAGCGCGGCGTCAACCCGCAGAGCTCGGGCGGGCATATGCGGCTCATCATCGGCTACAATGACAAGAAGAAGGAGATCCTCTACACGGACACGTGGGGGGAGGGGCACGAGCTCAAGCGCATGCCGGAGGACTGGGCGTTCGCCATCACGCACGACGCCTTCTTCCTCAAGCCGAGGTGAGGAACATGAACCTTTCGCGTCCGTCTGTCGTTTAAGGGATTGGAGGAAACTCGTATGTGGTGGAACAAAAAAGAAAGCTATCTCAAGAAAGAAACCTCGTGGTCTGACATCCCGCCCTTGAAGGAGATCATCAAGGGGCTGAGTTCGCCGCGCTCGTCTGGCGAATACAAGCGCGCGCGCCTCGCCATCGAGCGGCTCCAGGCGCCGTTCCTCGCCGTCGCCATCCCCGTCGTCGCCGTCCTCATCCTGCTCGTCGTGACGGCGACGGTTCAGACGAGCCGCCGCGTCATCCAGGTCGAGATCGCGACGGAGGTGGAGCCCGTCGAGACATTGGAGGAGGAGGAGACGCCGGAGGACGCCCCCGACATCGTCGCCGTCGATCCCGACGCGCCCATCGTCGACGTGAGCGTCGACGTCAACATCCCGACGATGTCCTCCATGACGCCGGCGCCCCAGGGCGCGACCGTGTCGGCGACGCCGACGGTCGCCAAGATCTCCTCGCCCGTCCACATGATCACGGGCGCGAAGACGCGCTCGCTCGGCGAGGGCAGCTCGTTCGGAACGGTCATCGGCGGCGGCACGGGCGCGGGCGGAGGCGGCGGCGTGCCGGCCGGGTATCTCATCGGCGAGATGTTCGACTTCAAGCGCGATGCGTCGGGCTCGGACATCCCGGGGTGGAATCCGAACATGTATTGGGAGCAGGCGCGGAAACTCGTCAACAACGGCAAGTTCGGCTCGAAGAACGAGTCGCACGTCTACAAGATCCCCGCCAAGGTCGCGCTCAACAAGATCTTCATCGAGGAGCAGAAGGCGGAGAACGGGCCCAAGGCGTTCGGTGTCGGCGACAAGATGAAGCCGCGCGGCTGGATGGCGCACTATTCGGCGACGCTCACCTCGAAGGTGGACGGCAAGTTCCGGTTCATCGGCTACTTCGACGACATGATGATCTGCTACATCGACGGCAAGCTCGTCTTGGAGGTGGACTGGGACATGTTCGGCGACAAGCCCATGTCGGTGACGGGCTGGAAGTCGCCCGTCGGGAAAAGCCCCTACGGGCGGGACGTCGTGGGCGACTGGTTCACCCTCAAGAAGGGTCAGTCGTTCCGCGTCGACATCTGCGTCGGCGAGCGGCCGGGCGGTCTCGTCAGCGGCCGGCTCATGCTCGACCGCGAGGGCGCGGAGTATCAGAAGGACGGCAACCGCCCGATTTGGCCGCTCTTCACGTCGCGCCGCCTCTCGACGCGCGAGCTGGAGAAGATTCGCAAGGACAACGGAACGCCCGGCAAGTTCAAGCTCGCGGAGGAGTTCACGACGCCCTTCAGGATGGAGGATCCCTTGGACGGCGAGAAGGGGAAGTCCGCGCCGGAGGAGGAAGTCTCGGTCGAGGTCGACATTTGACGACAAAAAGGTTTGGAAATGTGATATAATCGCTTTATCCTAAACAAAGAAAGGTCTGCTCGAAGCGTTATGAAAATCAAGAAACTCGAAGGTCTCATCGCCGCCGCCCACACCGGGTTCAACCCCGACGGTTCCGTCAACCTGAAGGTCATTCCCGAGCAGGCGAAGATGCTCCTCAAACAGAAGGTGACGGGCGTCTACATCTCCGGCACGACGGGCGAGGGCATCTGCTGCTCCATCGAGGAGCGCAAGGCCGTCATGGACGCCTGGGCGAAGGCCGCGAAGGGCAAGCTCTTCCTCATCGTCCACATCGGCGCGCTCGCGCTGCCCGACGTGCAGGAGCTGGGGGCCTACGCCGTCAAGGCGAAGATGGACGCGACCTCCATCGTGCCGCCGAACTTCTTCAAGCCGGGCTCCGTCGACATCCTCATTTCCTACCTGAACGAGGCGCTCAAGACCTCGACGTCGCTGCCGTTCTACTACTACCACACGGGGATGTCGGGCGTGAATTTCGACATGCAGACGTTCTTGGAGAAGGCCGACGGCAAGATCAAGAACCTCGCGGGCATCAAGTTCAACTACGCCGATCTGTATATGTATCAGCGGTGCCTGCGCGCGTGCGGCGGCAAATACGACATCACCTGGGGCATCGACGAGTGGTTCGCGGGGGCGGTGGCGCTCGGCGCGAAGTCGGCCATCGGCTCGACCTACAACTACGCCGCCTCGCTTTACTACAAGGTTTGGGAGGCCGTCAAGAAGGGCGACCTGAAGGCGAGCGAGAAGCAGATGAAGCGCGTTTGCGACATCGTGGACATCCTCGTCCAATACGGCGGCGTCGCCGGCGGCAAGGTCATGTGCCAGATGTGGGGCGTCGACCTGGGCGACGTCCGTCTGCCCAACGCGACGATCTCGCCCGAGGGCAAGAAGGACATCCTCAAGCGCATCAAGAAAATCGGTGTCAAGTGAGCGCGGGACGGCGCGGACGGCGGTGTTCTCGCTTATTTGCGCGTCAGATGGAAACTGCAAGACTTCCGTTTTCAAAATGCGGAAGTCTTGTGGTTCAGGGTGACCTATGAAAACCGTTAAGAGCAGATTCAAGTTCAAGGGTGGCGTTCACCCCGACTACA
>CAVKTW010000183.1:0-3390 GCA_963659085.1 Candidatus Methanomethylophilaceae archaeon
CCGCGTGGGAGAGGGTGAGGCTTCCGTTCCCACATCGGTCGATCTTGGCCTTGAACAGAAGGCGGACGTCGCCGAGACGCCGCGCCAAAAGCCGCTCCCCCCCGCCGCCCGTCGCCGCCTCCGCCTGTGGGGCGCGGCATTTGGCTTCTGCGCCGCCGCCGCGATCCTTGTCCTCGTGTCGGGGCGTGGCAACAAGGCGGTCTCCGAGGAGCGGGCCCTTCCTCAAGATGTCGAGCCCACGCTCGTCTCCTTCGCCTACGAGAAAGTCCAGGCCGACGCGAACGGCATCTTCCGCTACGCGCTCTCGCTCGCTCCCGACGGCGTTCTCGCCGTCAAGATCGACGACACGCGCAACAACCGCCACGTCCCCGTCAAGCCGAAACGCCTCTCCGACGAGGCGCGCGCGGATCTCCAACGCCTGTTGGCGTTTCCGACGCTTCAGGCGTTTGAGCGGGATGTGCGCGGCATGGCGAGCGACGCCTCGTCGCTTGAGAGCCTTGTCCTGAAGGTTGTCTACACGAGCGAGGTGCGCGAGGTGCGCATCGTCAACGGCGACGAGCCGGCGGCCTTCCGCGATTTGCGCGAACGGTTGGAGGCGTTCTCGAAAAGCGAGTTGGGCGTCTGGGCGATTTCGTATTCGCGGGAGAAGCTCATTTCCTTGGCGGAGGAATCCGTCCGCCTCGGCGAGGCCAAGTGGGAGGAGCGCGACGTGAATGTCGGCAACCTCTGGGCGTCGCTCTCGGCGTTTCGGGAGGCCCTCTTCTACTTGGAGACGGTCAATCCGAAGCCCGCGTGCGCCGCCACGGCGAAAGCGGGGCTTGACCGCGCGAACAAGGAGCTCGACGTCCGTTGGACGGAGCAGCGGTTCTTGGCCGACAAGGCGCTCAACATGTCGCAGTGGGGGAAGGCGTGCGAGGAGTTGCGCCGCCTCCTTGAGATGATCCCGGATCGTCAGGAGGAACGCCACCGCGAGGCGCGGCAGAAACTCCTCTCGGCGGAATCGCACCTTCGGAAGGAGGCGAAATGAACAAGGCGTTTTTGAGTCTTTGTCTTCTCCTTGTCGCCAGCCCGCTCGCCGCGCAGGAGAGGCCGTCGGCGCGGTTTGACTTGACGAGCGAGCCCACGGGCGCGCGTGTGACGTTGGACGGCGTGACGCGCGGACAGACGCCGCTTCTCCTCTTTGACGTGACGCCCGGCCGCCACCACCTCGTTTTCTCGCTTCCGGGGTATGTCCAAAAGGACGTCTTCCTCTCGGCGCACGAGGGCGGGCGGCTCACCCATCAGGAGACGCTGGAGGAGGAGAAGGGGTTGCTCCTTCTGAAGTCGGATCCGCCGGGTTGCCAGATCCGCATCGACGGACACGCCGTCGGCGAGACGCCGCGCTTTTTCGGGAATCTCGCCACGAAGGACGCGCACACGGTCGTCCTGACGAAGGCGGGCTATCAGGATCAGAAGTTCGTCGTCCGCTTTTCGGGGCGCGAGCCGCTCGTGCGCGAGGAGAAGTTGGTGCTGGACTCGGGGACCCTCTCGTGCGTCTCCGACCCGACCGGCGCGGTGGTGACGGTCAACGGCGTCGAGCGCGGGCGCACGCCGCTCACCGTGAGCGGCATCCCCAAGGGGCAGGCGCTCGTCAAGATCCGCCAGGCGGGCTACGCCGAGGACGTCCGCGAGGTTCGCCTCAACGCCGGCGAGACGCAGACGCTCTCCGTCGCGTTGAAGGCTTTGCCCGCGACGCTCCACCTCATCTCGAATCCGCCGAAAGCCTCCTTCTACGTGAACGAGGCTTTGCGCGGCGTCTCGCCTCTGACAATCTCCGACCTGCCGCCGGGCGACTATGTCGTCCGCTGCGAAAAGGAGGGCTTCGGCACGCTCTCGAAGACGCTCACCCTTGGGAACGGCGCGTCCCTGCGCGAGACGTTCGAGCTCGCCAACGTCATGGGGCGCATCGAGGTGCGCACGCATCCGGGGAACGCCGAGATTCTGCTCGACGGCAAGAAGGTGGGCGAGACGTCGTCCGCCGGCGAGGGGGCGGACGATTTGAGCGACGTGTTCGCGGTTGAGGACGTTTTGGAAGGGGAGCATCAGCTGCTCGTCCGCAAGGCGGGCTACCAAGACGTCTCGCGCACCGTGCGCGTGGGCGCGAAGAAAACGTCGCGCCAGCACCGAATCGTGATGAAGCGTCTCTTCGTCCCCAACGTCGAGATCGAGACGTTCGACGGGGTTGTGCGCGGCGTCTTCAAGTCGCAGAACGAGCAGTCGATCGTCATCGAGACGAAGCCGGGCGTCGAGTATCCCCTGCCGCGCGCGATCATCCGCAAGATCGAGTTCTTGGGCGAGTGAACACGCGGCTCGATCTCGCCCTCCTCCAGCGCGGCCTTGTCGAGTCGCGGACGCGCGCGCAGGCCCTCATCTTGGAGGGCAAGGTGCGCGTGGCGGGACAGGTGGAGACGAAGGCCTCGCGGAGCGTCGCGGACGAGACCGTCCTTGAGATCAAGGAGCCGCCGCGCTTCGTCTCGCGCGGGGGGCTGAAACTTCAGGGGGCGTTCGACCTGTGGGGCGGGGCCCTCTCGGCGGCTGGCAAGGTCTGCCTCGACGTGGGTTCCTCGACGGGTGGCTTCACGGATTGCCTTTTGCAGAACGGCGCGGCGAAGGTCATGGCCGTCGACGTGGGGACCAACCAGCTCGCCTACTCGCTGCGGACGGACGCGCGCGTGTGGGTGCGCGAGAACTTCAACGCCCGCTTCATGACGCGGGAGGATCTCCCGCTCGTCCCGTCGCTCGCCGTGACGGATGTTTCCTTCATCTCGCTCAAGCTCATCCTGCCGCCGATTTGCTCGGTTTTGGCGGCGGGCGGCGACATCGTCGCGCTCGTCAAGCCGCAGTTCGAGGTCGGGCGCGGCGGGGCGCCGGGCGGCGTCGTCCGCGACGAGGCGTTGCGCCTGCGCGCGCGCGACGATGTGATCGCGTTCGCGCGCGAGACGCTGAACCTTGAGGTGAAGGGGCTTGATGTCTCGCCCATCCGTGGCCGCGAGAAGGGCAACATCGAGTATCTGGCGTGGCTCGCCAAGCCTTGACAAGCCCCGTCCGGCGGCTTGCGTTGAATTGCCCTGCGGATGTGATTTTTGGTATACTATACGCATATGAACTTTTTGAAACTGTTGCTGGGGACGCGCAACGAGCGCGAACTCAAGAAAATCCGTCCGATTGTCGCGGAAATCAACCGGATTGAGGCGGCTTTGCAGGCGGAGAACCTGTCCGACGAGGACTTCCCGAAGCGGACGCAGGCTTTGCGCGAGCGCGTCGCGGCGGGCGAGACGCTCGACCAGATCCTGCCCGAGGCGTTCGCGCTCGTCAAGAACGCCTGCCGCCACCTCGTCGGCACGACCGAGG
>CAVKTW010000184.1:0-9071 GCA_963659085.1 Candidatus Methanomethylophilaceae archaeon
TCCACCCGGCGTCCTCGACGCACTCGCAGCTGACCGAGGAGGAGCAGCTCGAAGGTGGCCTCACGCCAGAGCTCGTGCGCCTTTCGGTCGGCATCGAGCACGTCGACGACATCCTCGCCGACCTCGACCAGGCTCTCGCGCAAGCGTGAGCCGACGGACGTGGGCGACGGCAAGGCCGTCAAGGGAGCGATTTCGACTTTTCAACTGACCGCTCGAATTATGGTATAATGGGCGGAAAGCATGAGTTTCGGAAAATCGCCAGGTGACGGAGCCTCAAGGGCGCGCGCGAGGAGGGAATACGTGAAGTTCGCCTTCTCGCGGGTGGGCGGTCTTGCCGTGGATCTCGCCTGCCTGCTCGCGGCGTATCTCTCCGCCGTCCTTCTGCGCTTCGATTTGCACCCGCCGCGCTGGGGCTACCGCACGATGCTCTCGGCGTTCGTCTCCGTCGCCGTCGCGCACGTCCTCATGCTGTTCCTCTGCGGGACTTACCGCCTCTCGTGGCGACGGACGGCGTTGAAGGACTTGCCGCGCTACCTTCTGGCGACGTTCCTTGCCTGCCTCCTCCTGCTGGCCTTGCGCTTCTTCCTGCCCGTGGAGTCGTATGCCCACATCCGCCCGCCGTATTCCGTTCTGCTCATCGGCTTTTTCCTCTTCTCGTTCGCCCTCGTCGCGTGGCGCATCATCTGGAGCTGGCTGTGGGCCGCGTGGTTCAAGGAGCGCGGCCTCATCCGCCGCCACGCGCGGCGGATGGACGTCGGGCCCGCGCGCGATTTCTTCGCGGGCAAGACGGTCATGATCACGGGCGCGGGCGGCTCCATCGGCTCGGAGCTGGCGCGGCAGGTCGTCGCCCTCTCGCCCCTGCGCGTCCTGCTCGTCGAGCGCGGCGAGAACGCGCTCTACGAGATCGACCGCCACCTCCGCGCGCGCGGCGCCTCGCCCGACATCGTGCCGCTGATGAAGGACGTCAACGACCGCGCGGCCATGGCCGAGATCTTCACGCGACACGCGCCCGACATCGTCCTCCACGCGGCCGCCTACAAGCACGTGCCGATGGTCGAGATGAACCCGGAGGAGGGCTGGCGCAACAACGCGCGCGCGACGGAACTTCTCGCGGAACTCGCCGCCGCGTCCCGCGTCCAGCGGTTCGTCCTCATCTCGACGGACAAGGCCGTCCGCCCCGCGTCGGTGATGGGCCAGACGAAACGCGCCGCCGAACGCGCCATCCTCTCGATGAACGCGGCGGGCGGAACGTCGTTTTGCGCCGTGCGCTTCGGCAACGTTCTCGACTCCTCGGGCTCCGTCGTGCCGCTCTTCCGCGAGCAGATCGAGGCGGGCGGGCCCGTCACGGTGACGCACGTCGACATGCGCCGCTACTTCATGACGGTGGACGAGGCCGTCTCGCTCGTCCTGCAGGCGGCGAGCCGTTCGGAACGCGCCATCTACACGCTCGACATGGGGCAGAGCGTCCGCATCGTGGACTTGGCCGAGCGGATGATCCGTCAGGCGGGGTATCGGCCGTATGTGGACATCCCCCTCGTCGTCACGGGCATCCGCCCCGGCGAGAAACTTTTCGAGGAGCTCGACATCTCCCGCGCCGAGAAGTTCTACAAGACCGACATGGCGAAGATTTACATCACGCGATCCGAGGATTGATTAGATGAAGAAAGTTTTTATCGACGGCTCGGCCGGAACGACGGGGTTGCGCATCCGCGAGAGGCTCTCGCAACGGACGGACGTGGAGCTCGTCGTCCTCCCCGAGGAAACGCGCAAGGACGCGAACGCGCGGCGCGACGCCCTGCACGCCTGCGACCTCGCGTTCCTCTGCCTGCCCGACGAGGCCGCCCGCGAGTCCGTCCGCTTGGCGGAAGGCTCCGCCGCGATCCTCATCGACACCTCGACGGCGCACCGCACGGCCGACGGCTGGGCGTATGGATTCCCGGAACTTCGCGGCCAACGCGAACGCATTAAAACAGCCACGCGCATCGCGAATCCCGGTTGCCACGCGACGGGATTCATCGCCCTTGTCGAGCCGCTCGTTCGCGCGGGACTCCTGCCGCGCGCGGCACGGTTGCACGCCTTCTCCCTGACGGGCTTCTCGGGCGGCGGCAAGAAGATGATTGGGGAGTATGAGAAGTGGAAGAGTGGAAAGGTGGAAGAGTGGAAAAGTGAGGAATTGTTTTTGGGTGGACGGCAGTATGCGCTGGGGCAGCGTCACAAACACCTCCCGGAGATGGCGAAGGTCTGCGGCCTCCACGTCGAGCCGTGCTTCTCACCCGTCGTCGTCCCGCATTTAAGCGGCATGGAAGTGACCGTGCAGGCGTTCGCCGAGGATTTCTCCTGTTCCCCGCGTGACGGCCTTCGCGCCACCCTGTCGGATGTCTACCGCGAGGCTTACCGCGACGGTGGGCTTGTGCGCTTCGTCGAAGATCCCTCGGCGGCGGAGGGGGGCTTCCTCTCGTCGGCGGCATTGTCGGGACGCGATTCGTTGGAAGTCTCCGTCTTCGGCAACGACGCGCGTGTCGCGCTCGTCGCGCGATTCGACAACCTCGGCAAGGGCGCGTCGGGCGCGGCGATCCAAAACATGAACATCGCCCTGGGCTTCCCGGAGACATCAGGGCTCGTGCTGTGAAAAGTTCCTACCACACGCATTCGACGTTCTGCGACGGCGCGGCGACACCGGAGGAAATGGTCGAGGGGGCTTTACGCAAGGGCTTCGACGCGCTGGGTTTCTCGTCCCATTCGGAGATGCTCGTCTCGGCGGAGGCCTACCGCGCCGAGATCGCCCGCTTGAAGGAAAAGTATCGCGGACGCATCAAGATTCTCTGTGGCATCGAGGCCGACTGGCCCTGCCCGCTCGACCTCACGCCCTACGACTACGTCATCGGGTCCCTCCACTTCGTGCCGACGCCCTCCGGCGACAGAGCCCCCGTCGACGCGTCCGTCGACTCGTTGCAGGCGGGCATCCGCGACTTCTTCGCCAACGACGCGACGGCGTTCGTCAAGGCTTACTTCGAGGCCGAGCGCGCGCTCATCCGCGAGGGTCGCTACACGTTCCTCGGCCACGTGGATCTCGTCCGCAAGTTCAACGAGAAGCATCCGTTCTTCGACGAACAAAGCGCGTGGTATCGCGAGGAGCTCGTGCGCACGGCCGACCTCATCGCCGATTGCGGCGCGCGCGTCGAGATCAACACCGGGGGCATGTCGCGCGGGTGGCTCTCGGACGCCTATCCCTCGCGGGCGTTCCGCGACCTTTTGAGCGCGCGCGGCGTTCCCTTCCTCCTCAACTCCGACGCGCATTCGGTCGAGGCCCTGGATCACGCCTTTGAACGTTTCTCATCCTATCCGAAAGTCGAATTGACATGATTGAATTGACACTCACCGAACTCCAGCAGACACTCCAACGGGGCGCGCGCGTGGCCTTGCTCGTGCGGCACGCCGAGCGCCCGAAGATCGACCCCGACGACCCCACGTTCGGCGACGCCGTCGCGCTGACCTACGAGGGGTGCCGGACGGCGCGGAAGCTGGGCGAGTCGTTCTTCGACGTCCGGGGGGAGGCCTCCTTCGCCTCCAGCCCCCTCATGCGCACGCGCATGACCGCCTCGCTCATCGCCGAGGGCATGGGGTGCGAGGACGCGGACATCCTCGTCGACGGCCGCCTCGGCAACGAGTCCTTCTACTACGCGGACACGAACGCCGTGTTGGAGGTCTTCAAGCCGGAGAACTTCTTCGGGGCGTGCGTCGAGTATTTCAAGACGGGTGCGCAGCGGGGCTTCCATCCGCTCGACGCGGCGTCGGATGCGTTCGAAAAGTGGATCGACGCGCATTGGAAGACGCGGTTCTTCGTCATCGCGACGCACGACCTCTACGTGGCGGCCTTTTTGACGTCGCGCCACGTCGGCTCGTTCACGCGCGAGAACTGGGTGCGCTTCCTCGACGCGGCGGCGATCATCGAGGAGCGCGACGGCACGCGCCACTACGCGCTCGTGCGCACGGGGCTCTCGACGGGCATCGTGGGCGTGCGCAAGCGCAAGGTGTCGGGGATCGTCTTCGACTTCGGCGGCGTCATGACGACGCAGACGATGCCCGAGCGGGTGCGCGGGTGCGTCGCCGCGTGCGGCCTCTCGTGGGCGGGCGTGAAGGCGGGCTTCGCGAAGTATCGTCATTTGCTGGACGGCGGCTTCCTCTCCATGGAGGAGATGTATGACCTCATCTTCGCCGACGAGGACGTCTCGCCCTCGGAGTCGGCGCGCGAGAGGATTCTGGAGGAGGACGTGAGCAGCTTCTGCGAGGGCTATGTGAACCTGGAGACGCTTGCGTGGATGCGCGAGCTCAAGGAGGCGGGCTACAAGATCGGGATTTTGACGAACATGCCGCACTCCTTCGTGCCGCACTTCAAGGAGTCCTACCGCGAGTTCATCGACCTCGCGGACGCGCTCGTCATCTCCGGCGACGAGCGCATGTTCAAGCCGCAGCGACGGATCTACCGCCTCCTCCAGGAGCGCATCGACCTGCCGCCGGAGGAGTTGTGCTTCATCGACGACGTCGAGGAGAACTGCGACGCGGCCCGCGCGGCCGGCTGGCAGGCGGTTCAGTTCCTCGACAACGCGCAAGCCGCCCGCGACGTCAAGTCGCTCCTTTAACGGCTGTCTTTGCGGTAGAGCGCGATCAGGCGGTTGGTGGAGCTGTCGTGCCGCGTGGGATCAGCCTCGGCCGTGATGTCCTCCAAAACGCTCTTGGCGAGAACCTTGCCGAGCTGGACGCCCCACTGGTCGAAGGAGTAGATGTCGAGGATCACGCCCTGAACGAAGACCTTGTGCTCGTAAAGGGCGATGAGCGCACCCAGCGTCTCCGGCGTCAATTCGCGGCAGAGAAGCGTGTTCGTCGGGCGGTTTCCCTCGAACGTCTTGAACGGCACGAGGTTCTCCGGCACGCCCTCCGCGCGGCACTGCTCGGCCGTCTTGCCGAACGCGAGCGCCTCGGTCTGCGCGAAGAAGTTCGCCATGAGCTTGTCGTGCAGGTCGCCGATGGGGTTGTGCGTCCGCGAGAAGCCGATGAAGTCGCACGGGATGAGGTGCGTGCCCTGGTGGATGAGCTGGTAGAACGAGTGCTGGCCGTTCGTGCCCGGCTCGCCCCACTCGATCGGGCCCGTCTCGCGGTCGACGACGTTCCCGTCCTTGTCCACGCCCTTGCCGTTCGACTCCATGTCCATCTGCTGGAGATACGCCGGGAAGCGCGCGAGATACTGGTCATACGGCAGGCAGCAGTAGGTCTCCGCCCCGTAGCCGTTCGAGTAGAGGATGCCGAGGAGCGCGAGGACGACCGGCATGTTCTTCTCGAGCTTCGCCGTGCGGAAGTGCCTGTCCATCTTCCAGTAGCCCTTGAGGAGCTTCGCGTAGCTCTTGCGGCCGATCGCGATCATGAGCGAGAGTCCGATCGCGGACGGCAGGGAGTAGCGGCCGCCCACCCAGTCCCAGAACGGGAACATGTTCGCCGGGCTGATGCCGAAGGCCTGGACTTCCTTCGCGGCCGTCGAGAGCGCGACGAAGTGCTTGGCGACGGCCTTGGCGTCGCCGCCGAGCGCCTTGACGAGCCACTCCTTCGCGGCCTCGGCGTTGGACATCGTCTCCTGGGTCGTGAACGTCTTGGAGGCGACGATGAAGAGCGTCTCGGCCGGCTTCACCTGGCGGAGCGTCTCGGCGAGGTGCGTCGAGTCGACGTTCGAGACGAAGAAGAACTTGAGGCTGCGCTTCGCGTAGGGCGTGAGCGCGAGGTTCGCCATGACGGGGCCCAAGTCCGAGCCGCCGATGCCGATGTTGACGACAGACTTGATCTTCTTGCCCGTGAAGCCACGCCACGCGCCCGTGCGGACGCGGTCGGAGAAGTCGCCCATCTGCGCGAGAACGGCGCGGACGTCCGGCATGACGTCCTTGCCGTCCACGAAGACTTGCGCGTTCGGGTCGCAGTTGCGGAGCGCGGTGTGGAGGACGGCGCGGTTCTCGGTGACGTTGATCTTCTCGCCCGTGAACATCCGCTCGATCTCGGCCTTGAGGCCCGAGGCCTCGGCGAGTTTGACGAGTGCCTTCATCGTCGCCTTGTCGACGCGGTTCTTCGAGTAGTCGAGCAGCCAGCCGGCGGCCGTGAGGGAGAACGCCTCCGCGCGCGCGGGGTCTTCGGCGAAGAGCTCTTTGATTGTCTTTTGCGACGAGGCGGCCATCGCCTCGTCTAAGAAACGCCATTTGTCTTGTGCTGTCATAAGGAGAGGTATTATCCTAAAAAAAAGAGTTGAAGTCAAGGAAGCGCATCCGCCCCTGTTTTGAGCGGACTACAGGCATCGCTGGCGGAGGCGGTGGAGGTGGACGAGGTAGAGGACGAGCGCGAACGCCGCGTACCACTCCAAGCACATGAGAAGCGACCAGGGCGGCACGTCGACGTTGGCGCCGGGGAGGCGGGCGACCGTCTCGGAGATGAAGACCATCGCCTCCGTCATCAGCGCGGCGAGGTTGTTGAAGTGAACCGCGACCGTCGTGGAGACGAAGCTCAAGAGAATCCCCAACGCCCCCGCCCCCACCGAGTAGGACGCCGCCGCGATGAGGACGAGGTTCGCGAGAATCCCGCCGGGCGTCACGCGGCCGAAGACCATCGCCGCCACGGGGACGCCCGCCGCCCACGCCGCGCACGTCAAGGCCACGTGACCCTTGAAGAACCGCCCCGACAAAATCAGCCCCAGCATGACGAGATACGAGAGCTGCGAGCCGACGTTGACGATCAACTTTGGAAAGAGGAGGTGCGAGACAAAAAACGCCACGACCCACGCCATGAGGCCATTCGCGCGGCGGTTGACGAGCGGCGCGAGGAAGCAGACGCTCGCCATCAACGCGGCCCGCAACGCGCTCGGCGGCACGCCGATGAGAAGGACATACCCCCAGACCGGGACGAGCGCGGCAAGCCCCTGCGCGCGCCACGGCAGGAACGTGAAGGCGACGATCACGAGCAGCACCTTGGCGACGATCATGACGTGAAGCCCGGAGATGGCGAAGACGTGGATCGTGCCGGAGTTGACGAACGCCTCCCGTGTGGCGCGTGGAATGAACGCGCGTTCGCCCAAGAGGATGGCGCGGTTGAGGACGACCGTTTCGCGCGCGTGGTCAAGCCCCAACGCCACGCGCCGCGAGAAGTCGCGTTTGAGCGGCGACGACTCCCGCCGTTCGACGCGGGCGCGCGCGCCGCGCAGCCAAGGGTTCTCGCGCAAGTGCCGCGCCTCGACGCGCGTCGCGAAGAAGAAGACGGCGAGCCCCGCCAAGAGGAAAAACGGAAACGTCCACCCTCGGATGGCGAACCCCAGCCCCACGAGGAACACCCAAAATGCGGCCAGCGCGAAATACCCCCACGACTCCACGCCGTTGGGACACGTCGAGGCGAGGAGTTCCCCCGCGCCGAACGCGAAGGCGTGGAAAAGCCACTTGAGTTCCCCCTTTGTGATCATGGGAACAATTGTAGCACGCGAGAAGGACAAAGTCCTTTCGCCGTTCTGATGGAATTCTTAAGGAATTCTAAACGCGGGCGAGAAGATCCCGAACCGTCGAGGCGACATCCGCGACGGGCACGAGGCGCGTCTTCGACTTGTCCTCGTCGCGGCGTTTCACTTCGACGACGCCCTGGGCGAGCGACTTCGCGCCGACGACGAGGCGGATGGGAAAGCCGATCAAGTCCGCGTCCTTGAACTTGACGCCGGGCCGCTCCGCGCGGTCGTCGACGAGGACATCGAGACCCTCCGCCTCCAACGATTTTTCAAGGTCGTCGGCGACGCGCGTGACCTCCGCCGTGTCGGGGTCGAGGTTCTCGATGACGACACGGTAGGGCGCGACGGCGGCCGGCCAGACGATGCCGTTCGCGTCGTGGCTCTGCTCGATGACGGCCTGAAGCGTCCGCGACACGCCGATGCCGTAGCAGCCCATGACGAGCGTTTTCTCCTCAAGCGCGTCGTTCTTGAACGTCGCCGAAAAGGCGTCCGTATACTTCGTGCCGAGTTTGAAGACGTGGCCCACCTCGATGCCGCGCTTGATGACGAGCGGCTTGCCACAGCGCGGGCAGATGTCGCCGTCCCGCACGACGACGAGGTCGGCGTAGCCGGTGATTTGGCAGTCGCGAGCCATGTCGACATCGACGAGATCGCTCTCCTCCGGCAGATTGCCGCCCGTGATCAACCCCGTCGCGCCCTTCAAGTCCATGTCGGCGTAGATCGGCACGTCCTCGGCCGGCTTCACGGGGCCCGCGTAGCCGATGGGTGCGCCCGTCACGCGGCGGACGGTCTCGGGATCGGCGAGCGCAAAACTCTTTGCGCCGACGAGGTGCTTGGCCTTGACCTCGTTGAGGTCGCGGTCGCCGCGCACGCAGAAGAGGACGGGCTTGCCGTCCGCGAGGTAGACGAGCGTTTTGACCATCGTCGTCGCCGGTTTCCCGAAGAACGCGACCATCGCCTCAATCGTCTTCGCGGGCGTGGGCGCGGGATGGCACGCCTCCCCATTCCCCATTCCCCATTCCCCATTCCCCTTTTCCCCAATCGCCCGTTCCGCCTTCTCCAGGTTCGCCGCGTAGCCGCAGGAGTCGCACGCGGCGATGCCGTCCTCGCCCGACTCGGCGAGAACGTGGAACTCGTGGGAGGACTTGCCGCCGATGTCGCCGGTGTCGGCCTCGACGGGCACCGCCTTCAAGCCGCACCGCGCGAAGACGCGCTTGTAGGCGTCGAACATCGCCTTGTAGCTCGCGTCCGCCGCCTCCAACGAGACGTCGAAGGAGTAGGCGTCCTTCATCAGGAACTCCTTCGAGCGCATGAGGCCGAAGCGCGGGCGGATCTCGTCGCGGAACTTCCACTGGATCTGGTAGACGGTGACGGGCAGCTGGCGGTAGGACGAGAGGACGCCCTTGGCGAGATCCGTGACGACCTCCTCGGCCGTCGGCGAGAGGGCGTAGTCGTGCGCGGCGCGATCCTTGACGCGGAACATCCCCTTGCCCATCGTCTCCCAGCGGCCGGACGTCTTCCAGAGCTCGGCGGGCTGGAGGATCGGCATGAC
>CAVKTW010000185.1:0-6445 GCA_963659085.1 Candidatus Methanomethylophilaceae archaeon
GTCGCGAGCGGCACGCATTCCTCTCGCGGCATTGACTTCACGGGCGATTTTTAGGATAATAGAATCCATGTTGGAGGTTCGGAACATCTCATTCGCGTTCCGGAGGAAACCCATTCTCCGTGATGTCTCGTTCGTCGTCTCGCCGGGCGAGATCGTCAGCGTCGTCGGGCCGAACGGCGCGGGCAAGACGACACTCCTCAAAGTCCTCTCGACCGTCCTCCTCCCGCGCCAAGGCCATCTCCTCCTCGACGGACTCGACTCCGGCCTGCGTCCGCTCGACTACCGCCGCCACATCGGCTACCTCCCCGAGAACCCGCGCCTCGACGAGGACATGACCGTCAAGGAATACCTCATCTACCGCGCCCTCCTGAAGGGCGAAATGCGCAAGAAAGTGCGCCGCCGCGTGACGGAGGCGGCGGAACTCTGCCGCGTGACGCCGTTCCTGCGGACGCTCATCCGCTCGCTCTCGCACGGGCTCAAGCGGCGCGTCGCCCTCGCCGACGCGATCCTCCTGCGGCCGCGCGTCCTTTTGCTCGACGACTTCCTCGCGGGGCTCGACGCCGACATGCGCCGCCTCTCGGCGACGATCCTCTCGGAGGCGGCGGCCTTCTCGTCCGTCCTCGTGACGGGGCACGAACTCGCCGATTTCGCCGCGTGGTCGACGCGCTTCCTCGTCCTGCGCGACGGGGCCCTCGCGTCGGTCTGCTCGGGGGCCGGCTCGTCGCGTGACGATGTTCTCTCGCGCCTTCGCGCCTCGTGGGAGGAGGCCGCGTCATGAGCGCCGTCTCGCTCGTTTTCTCGCGGACGCGCTTCCGCGCCCACGGACTCTTCTCGACCGTCCTGCTCAACATCCTCTACCTCGTCGCGAGCGGCGTCCTCTTCGCCCTCTTCCTCTCGTCCGCCGAGGGCTCGACCGAGACCGTCCCCGTCCTTTGGGCGCTCGCCGCCGCGCTCCCCCTGCCGTTCCTCGCCGCGCTCCTCGCGGCGGACGTCTGGAGCCGCGAGCGTCGCGACGGACGGCTCGACCTCCTGCTCGCCATCGCCGTCCCCGAACGCGATTTCGTCGTCGGCAAAGCCTTGGGCGTTTTCTCGATGCTCTTCTTCGCGGCGATTCTCTCCTTCGTCTCGACATATCTCACGCTCTTCGTCCTCGCGCCGCGCGCGCTCGCGGGCGTCCGCCTCACCGCGTTCCTCCCCGGTTTTTTGATCCTCGCCCTGGTCGCCGCCGCCCTGGCCGCCGCCGCGTGCGCGTTGAGCGCCTTCTGCCGCAAGCCCGCCGCATCCGCCGCGCTCTCCCTCGTCGCCCTCGCGGGGCTTCCGGCCGCCCTCTGGTTCGCCGGGCGGTTCTGGTTCTCGCGCGAAAGCCTCGCCTTTGGCGAACACCCGTATGTCGCGCTCGTCTCGGATTTCGCGGGCGGGACGCTCTCCCTCGCGCCCCTCGTCGCGCTCGCCGCCGCCGTGTGTTTCTGCCTTTTTGCGACAACCCTCCGCGTCGCGTCGTTCCGCTTGGCGGGGCGCGGCTTTTTCAAGGCGCGGCTCGTCAACTTGTTCGCCGTCCTTCTCGCGCTCGTCCTCGCCGGGGGCGTGTCGCTCCTCGCCGCCCGCTTCGACGTCGTCTTCGACATCCCGTTTGAAACGCCGCTCGTCCTCTCGCCCAACCACGGCCTCCTCGACGCCTCCGGGCGCGTCACCGTGACGGCGTTTTTGCCGCGCAACGCCAAGGCGTTCCGCCCGACGGCGCAGCTCATGCGGACGCTGAAGCGCAAGACGGACGCGCTCACGTCGCTGGAGCTTTCCCTCAAATACGTCGATCCGCGCTGGGACTTGGGCCCGGCCGAACGCCTCGTGCGCGAGGGCTTCGCGGAAAACACCGTCATCTTCGAGAAGGCCAACCGTTCCGTGTCGCTCGACCTCTCGAAGCCCCTCACGGAGCGGACGCTCCTCTCGGCCCTGCGCCACGTCGCGCAGCCGCCCCTCCGCCGCGACATCTACTGGCTCCAAGGCCACCACGAGCGGTCGGTCGACGACTACTCCCCGTGGGGGCTGAGCGACATCGCGCGTCGCCTCGTCCGCCAGGGCTACCGCAACAAGCCGCTCGCGCTCGTCGCCGACGCGGCCGTTCCCGCCGACGCCGCCCTGCTCGTCCTCGCGGGGGCGCGGGAGAGCCTTTCGCGCACGGAACTCGCGCGTCTCCACGGCTATCTGCGGAGCGGCGGCCGCCTCCTCGTCCTCGTCGATCCCTCGGCGGACGGCGTGTTGGACAGCTTCCTCTCCGCGTGGGGCGTGAAGACGGTCGTCGCGCCCCTCCGCGACGTCTCGACGCTCTCCGGGACGGATGTCATCGTCTCCTCGTTCTCGTCGCACGAGATCGTCGCGCCGTTCCGGGGCGCGCGTCTCATCCTCGAAAAGCCCGCCTCCTTCGTCCCCTCGGCCGTCGTCTCGTCGTCGCCGGGGGATGTCCGCCTCGCCTACGAGCCTCTCGCGAGCGTCGGCGACGCGACGCTGGCCGTCGCCGTCGAGCGCGGCGGCGCGGCGGGCGACGACCTCGCCGTGCGCCCCACGCGCCTCGTCGTCGTCGGGGACGACTCCTTCGTCGCGAACGGGGCCCTCGCCTCGCGCGGCCACGCGAACGGCGACTTCCTCCTCAACGCCGTCGCCTTCCTCGCCGGGTCGGAGTCGATGGAAGGGGGCGATGAGGGCGTCTCGCTCCTCGTCTCCGGACTCGACCGCGACGGCTGGCGCGTCTTTTTCGCCGTCCTCGGCTTCGCCGTCCCCTTGGCGTGGGGCGCACTCTTCGCGCTCGCGCCCTTGAGAAGGAGGCTGAAGGGATGATTCGCCCGAAGACCGTTCTCCTCCTCCTCTCCGGGGCGTTGGCCGCGATCCTCCTCAACGTCCTCGCGTGGGTTCACAAGTCCCCGCGCCTCGCCTCGTCGTCCGCCCTGATCGAGGCGGACTTCGCGCCGCGCACGCTCGCCATCTCGCGCCCGTCGTCGCCGACGCTCCTCTTCGAGCGGGAGGACGGCGCGTGGCGCCTCGTGAAGCCCGCGCCCCTCGCGATTGAGTCAAGCCAAATCATGCGCCTCGTCGACGAACTCGTGACGACGCCCATCGAGGAGTCGCTCTCGTTCGTCGAGATGGCGAAGCTCAAATTGACACGCGAGGACTTCGGCCTTTTGGAGCCCCGCGTCAAGGTCGCGCTCTCCGACGGCGAGACGTCGCGCCGCGTCTCGTTCGGGAATTTGACGCCCGCCTCCAACGGCGTTTACGTCGCCGTGTCCGAATCCGACGCGGTTCACGTCGCGCCGCGCGCCCTCTTGGACGCGGTTGACTTGAAACTTGACGACGTTCGCGCGCGCTCTCTCTTCGTCCTGGACTCGTCGTCCCTCGCCGGGTTCGACATCCGCCTCGCCCCGGAGTCGCTTTTCAAATTCGCGCGGTCGCCCTCGGGCTGGACGCTCAACGGGCAGAGCGCGTTCCGCACGGCGGTGGACGACTTTTTGGACCGCCTCCTCAAGACGCGGATCGCGTCGTTCGTCTGGCCCGCCGACGCGGCGGAGGTCGTCTCGGCAATCCCGGAGTCGCGCCGCGTGGGCTACGGCCTTGACGAGACCTCGGCGTTGTCCATCGTCTGCCACACGCAGGACGGGCGCGACATCCGCCTCCTCGTGGGGCGCGAGACGGACGAGGGGCTCGCCTACGCGCTCTTCTCCGGCGACGCGGCCGTCGTCGCCGTCGACGCCTCGCTCAAAACGGCCGCGCGAACCTTGGTGGCGACGTGTTTGGACACGCGCCTCTTCCCCGTCGAAGCCTCGTCCGTCTCGTCGATCACGATTCAGAAGGGCGCGGTCGCCCACGTCCTCTCGCGTGACGCGGCGGGGTCGTGGTCGTTCGCCGCGCCCCTCGTCGCGCCGGCGGACAACGCCCTCGTCGCCGCGCTCTTGAGCCGCATCCTCGCCGCGACGACGGGCGACGAGTCGCCGCAGGGCCTCGCCGTCTCGCTCTCGTCGTCGCGGACGCCGCACCGCCTGGCGGAGGCGACGCTGTTGGGCGACGCGCGTTTGGAGGACTTGCGTTCGCGCGAGATCCTCCGCGTCGACCCCGCGCTCGTCAAACGCCTCGTCGTGACGTCGTCGGGCAAGTCGAAGAAATCCGTCTCGTGCGTGTATGCGCGGCAGACGCGCACGTGGCTCCGCGAGGGCGATGCCGCCGCGCTCGACCAAAAGGCCGTGGCGCGGGCGCTCGCCGCGTTGAACCCGCTCGTCGCCGAGAACGTCGTCTCGCTCTTCCCCTCGCCGTCCGAGTGGGCGCACCTCGGCTTCGAGAACCCGTTTTTGACCGTGTCCATCGACCAGGAGAAGCCGGGCAGCCTGCGCCGCAACATCCTGATCGGGCACAAGGCCCTGGCGGGCGGCCGCTACGCGACGGTCGGCGCGGCGGAATCTGTTTTCATTTTGGCGGACAAGGTGGTCGACGCGCTGCTGACGCCGCTTGATCAATAAAAAGGAGAAAAGTCATGATTGGACTCGTGTTGGCGGCTGTGATCGTTTCGTTCGACGGGGGTGAGCTCGCCGTCCCCTGCGAAGGGCCTTCCAAAGAGGTCACGCTCAAAGCCCACCCGAAGGCGGCGCGGCTCTCCGAGCGCACCGTGCGCAAGGGGGTGCGCTTCGAGAAGGCGAAATCGGGCACCCTCGGCGGCGTCGTCACGCGCCTCGCGGGACCCAACTACGAGCAGTTCCGCCTCGACCTCAAGAACGGCGGCGAGAAGCCCGTGCGCGTCCGCGAGATCGTCTTCTTCCGCGACTTCGCGCCCGATGGCGTCGCCGACGGCGAGCGCGTCGGCAACACGGACGGCGCCGTCGCCGTCTTCCCCAAGAAGCGCGTCTTCATCGGGGTCGAGAACCCGATGGCGAAACTTTCCGTCGAGAACGGGCGGGCGACGGCCGTGTTGCCGCGCAACTACGAGATCGCGCCGGGCGAGACGTGGGTCTTCACGTGGGCGAAGGGCGTGTATCGCGAGGGGCAGCTGCGGCGCGACTTCCACGCCTACCTCAACCGCGAGCGCGCCCACCCCTACCGCGTCCTGCCGCACTACAACTCGTGGTATGACATCAACATCAACCGCAACGACCGGCCGTGGCAGCAGCGCATGAACGAGGCGGAGGCGCTCGGCGTCATGCAGGCGTTCCGCAAGGAGATGGGCGCGCGCGGCGTCTTCATCGACTCCTACCTCTGGGACGACGGCTGGGACAACTGGGACAGCCTCTGGGACTTCCACCCCGGCTTCCCCAACGGCTTCAAGAAACTCGCCGACGAGGCGCACAAGAACAAGGGCGCGTCCATCGGCGCGTGGATGAGCCCGTGCGGCGGCTACGGCGGCAGCCAGGCGGCGCGTGTCCGCTACGCGAAGTCGAAGGGCATCATCGCGCCGAGCGACAGCCTCCTCAGGATGAGCTCGCCCACCTACTACAAGGCGTTCCGCGACCGCGTGCTGACGATGATCAAGGACTACGACATGAACATCTTCAAGTTCGACCGCATGGGCGTCGGCCACGACTGCGACGGCGCGGGGTCCGAATACGCGCCCGACATGGACGCGATCGTGCGGCTCATCGGCGAGATGCGGGCCGCCAAGCAGGATGTCTTCGTCAACGCGACGGTCGGCACGTGGGCGAGTCCCTACTGGGTCATGTTCGCCGACTCGATCTGGCGCGGCGACGGCGACTTCGGCCAGAAGGGGGCGGGGCGCGCGCGTCAGAAGTGGATCACCTACCGCGACAACCAGATCCACGACCGCTTCGTCGCGAAAAGCCCGCTCTTCCCGCTCAACTCGATGATGAGCCACGGCATCATCGTCACGCGCAACGGCCCGCCGAACTGCACGGACGTCTCGAATTCGCCCGCCTCCACGCAGGACTTCGCCGACGAGGTGTGGATGTCCGTCGCCTGCGGCACGGACTTGCAGGAGTATTACATCACGCCCTCGCTCATGCACAAGTCGTGGTGGGACATCCTCGCCGACGGTGTGAAGTGGCTCAAGGAGAACGAGTGGGTCTTGGGCGACGTCCACTGGGCGGGCGGCGACCCCGACGCGCCCGGCGGGGCGCAGGTCTACGGCTACGCGAGCTACGCCAAGGCGAAGAAGGGCGCGAAGGGGATCGTCATCCTCCGCAACCCCGCCGACCGTCCGCAGGACTTCAAGGCGAGTTTGGCGACGCTCTTGGAACTCCCCAAGAAGGACGCGGCGAAGGCCGTCAAGTCGGTGAAGACGGTCTATTCGCACGATGTCGAGTTCGCCGCGCCGAAGACGGCGGGCGAGGAGACAACCTTCTCGTTCAAGCCGTTCGGTGTCATCCTCATCGAGGTCGCCATTTAAAAAACAATTCAAAGAAGAAAGGAGATAGTCATGAGCGACAAGAGGCTTGATGAGATCGACTATGCGGTCTAT
>CAVKTW010000186.1:0-5604 GCA_963659085.1 Candidatus Methanomethylophilaceae archaeon
GTGGAAGAGTCCGCGAACTTTTCCACCCTTCCACCTTTCCACCTTTCCACTCCCTTCCACCTTTCCACTTCCTTCGACCGCCGCCTCGCGCTTGCGCTGTTGGAGTTTCCCGGCGCGGTGTCGCGCGCGGCGCAGGCCTACAAGCCCTCGATTCTCGCCGACTACCTCTTCCAGACGGCGCAGCTCTACAGCTCCTTCTACCAGAACGCGCCGATCCTCAAGAGCGACGAGACGCTTCGCGCGTCGCGCCTCCGCCTCTGCGCTTTGACGGGGCGCGTCCTCAAGGCGGGGCTCAATATCCTCGGCATCGAGACGCCGGAGCACATCTGAAGGGGACCGCCATGCTGCTGAAGATCGACGATCTGGATGTCTCCTACCGAAGCGACGAGGGCGAGGTCACGCCCGCCGTGTTCGACGCCTCGCTGGAACTTGAGCGCGGCGAGATTTTGGGCGTCGTCGGCGAATCGGGTTCTGGCAAGTCGACGCTCGCGATGAGCGTCGCCCGCCTCCTCCCCAGCCCGCCCGCCTTCTATCCGAAGGGGCGCATCCTCCTCGACGGCGAGGAGATCCTCTCGATGCCGCTCAAACGCCTCCGCGCCCTGCGCGGCAAGAAGATCGGCGTCGTCTTCCAAGACCCGATGGGGTCGCTCTCGCCGCTCCACCGCATCGGCGACCAGCTCGTCGAGACGATCCGTCTGCACGAGGACGTCTCCAAGCCGGCCGCGCGCGCGTGGGCGTTGGAGTGGCTTGAGAAGGTGCGCGGCAACTCGACGATGGATCCGCTCACGTGGGCGAAGGCGTATCCGCACGAGCTCTCCGGCGGGATGCAGCAGCGCGTCATGATCGCGATGGGGCTGATGCTCGGGCCCGACCTCGTCATCGCCGACGAGCCGACGACGGCTCTCGACGTGACGGTGCAGGCGCAGGTGTTGGAGCTCATGCGCCACCTCCACCAAAAGCATTCGGCGATTCTCCTCATCACGCACGACTTGGGGGTTGTCTCGCAGATGGCGACGAAGCTCGTCGTCATGAAGGACGGGCGCATCGTCGAGACGTCGGAGGACCCCGAGGATTTCTTCACCGCGCCCCAGCACCCCTATTCGCAGGGGCTCGTGCGCGAGGCGCGGAAGATGGAGTTGACATGAAACGAATCGGCATCATCGGCGCGGGACGCTTCGGCCTCACGCTGGCGGAATCGCTCGCGCACACGGGCGCGGACGTCCTTCTCATCGACCGCAACCGCCCGGCGGTGCAGCAGGCGAGCGAGTTCGCGACGGCGTTGCAGGGCGACGCGACGCAACCGCACGTCCTGGAGGAGGCGGGCTTCGGCGCGTGCGACGTCGTCGTCATCGCGATTGGCTCGAACATGGAGGCGTCCGTCATGGCGACGGCCAACTGCAAGGAGATGGGCGTTCCGCGCGTCGTCTCGAAGGCGACGAGCGAGTTGCACGGGAAGATCCTGCGCCGGATCGGCGCGGACACGGTCATCTACCCCGACCGCGACTCCGCGCACCGGCTGTCGCTCTCGATCATGAACCACCAGGCGATTGACCTCTTCGAGGTGTCCGAGGGGTATTCGCTCGCCGAGATCGCGCCGTCGGCGGACGTCGTGGGGAAGTCGCTCGCGGAATCGGACTTCCGCCGAAAGACGGGGCTGACGGTTTTGTGCATCCGCCGGTTCGCCGACGAGGCGAAGAAGAAGCAGGTCGTCCTCGTGCCCAAGGCGGAGGACGTCCTCAACGCGGACGACAGGCTCATCGTCTTCGGCCCCACGCCGAAGCTCGACAGCCTCTCGTCCATCCCTGCGGAGTAGAGCCATGTTGTTCAATCTTGCTGACTGGTTGAAAAACGTCTGGGGGCCTTTCCGGCTTCTCCAGTCGCACGCGCTTCTGTTGGCGGGCGGGGCGTTCTCGGCCGCCTTGTTGACTTGGCTTTTTCTGCCGCGTTTGTTGCGCGGCCTGCCGCGCGACCGTGGGAAAGTTCTGTGCCGCGACACGGGCGGGCTCGCCTCCGCCGGCAAGCCGACGGGCGCGGGGCTTGTCGTCTCGCTCATCTGCCTGCCCCTCATCTTCCTCTTCGCGCCCCTCCGCTTTTGGGACGGCGCGGCCGTCCTCTCGCTTTACGCGGCGATGGCCTTCGGCTTCCTCGACGACCGCGCCACGCACCCCTGGGGGGAGCTGAAGAAGGGCCTCCTCGACGCCGTCGTCTCCATCGCCCTGGCCTCGTTCATCTTCCTCGGCCACGCCGAGCGGGCGGACGGGACGGGCGCCCTCGTCATGGTTCAGTGGCTGCCGTTCGTCAAGACGGTCTGGCTCGCGCCGTGGTCTCTCTACATCCCGCTCGCGACGTTCGTCCTCTGGTTCACCATGAACGCGACGAACTGCTCCGACGGCGTGGACGGCCTCGCGGGGACGCTGACGGTCTTGACGCTCGTCATGCTCGCCGTCATCCTCTACGTCGTCGTGGGCTACCGGCCCGTCGCGCACTACTTCCTCATTCCCGCGATCCCCGGCGCGGCCGCGTGGGCGATCGTCGTGATGGTCGTCGCCGGCGGCTTCGGCGGCTACCTCTGGTATAACGCCGAGCCGTCGCGCCTGCTGATGGGCGACGCGGGGTCCCGCTTCCTCGGCCTCCTGGTGGCGGGGGCCTCCCTGATGACGGGCAACATCCTCTTCGTCCTCGCGCTCTCGCCCGTCGTCCTCGTCAACGGCGGGGCGGGGCTCGGCAAGCTCGTCCTCCTGCGCCTCGCGAAGCGGTGCGGGTTCTCAATCGGCGAGGACAGCGTGATCCGCCGCGTCCGCTTCCCGCTCCACGACCATTGCAAGAAGTGTCTCGGCTGGTCGAACGCGCAGGTGTTGATGCGCTTCGTCCTCCTGCAGATGATCCTGATGCCGCTCCTCCTTTTGATCCTCCTCAAGGTTCGCTGATGGCGGCGGGCTTCTCCGAGCGTGTTCTCGACGAGATCAAGTCGCGGATCGACTTGGCGGATCTGATCGCGTCCTACGGCGTGTCGGTTCGCACCGCCGGCTCGTCCAAGAAGGCGTGCTGCCCCTTCCACCACGAGAAGACGCCCTCCTTCCACATCAACGAGGCCAAGGGTGTCTACCACTGCTTCGGATGCGGCGAGTCGGGCGACGCGATCTCGTTCGTCATGAAGATGGAGTCGCTGCCGTTCGTCGAGGCCGTCGAGAAGCTGGCGCAACGCGCGGGCGTGACGCTCGAACGCGCCGAGGATCCGGACGCGCTCCGCCGGACGCGCCTCTTCGCGCTGTTGGCGGAGTTGGCGCAGTTCTACCACCGCTGCCTCCTCTCGGCGAAGGAGGGTGAGCGGGCGCGGGCGTATGTGGGCGAACGCGCCCTCGACGGGGAGGTCGCCGACACGTATCTCATCGGCTACGCGCCCGTGGGCATCCACAACATCCGCGTCTGGGCCCAGAAGTATGGCTACTCGGACGCCGAGCTTGAGGCCGCCGGCGTCGTCAAACTCTCCGACCGGCCGGGCGACGCGGGCTTCCACCGCTTCGGCGGGCGGCTCGTCTTCCCGATCTGCGACGCGCGCGCGCGCGTCGCGGGCTTTTCGGCGCGGCAGCTCGTCCCCTCGAAGAAATCCGGCAAGTATGTGAACTCGCCGGAGACGCTCGTCTTCAAGAAGTCGAAAGTCCTCTACGGCTTCGACAAGGCCGCCACGGCCATCGCGAAAGACCCGCACCACGAGGCGCTCGTCTGCGAGGGGCAGATCGACTGCATCCGTTTGCAGACATCCGGCTTCCCGAACGCCGTCGCGGGGCAGGGGACGGCCTTCACGGCCGACCACGCGCACCTGTTGAAGAAAGTCACCGACCAAGTCGTCCTCGTCTACGACGATGACGCGGCCGGCCACAAGGCGACCTTGAAGACCGCCCGGCTCTGCCTCGCGGCGGAATTGCCCGTGCGCGTCGTCTCCCTGCCCGACGGACACGACCCCGACTCGTTCCTGCGCGCGCACACGGCGGACGATTTCAGGAAACTCCTTGAAAAGCCCGAGTCGATCATGGCGTTCCAAGTCCGCGTGGCGCGGGCCAGGGAGGCCAACCCCGATTCCGTCGACGCGGTCAACCGGGTGGCGAAAGAGGTTCTCGCGACCATCGCCTCGTGCCCGCAGCCCGTTCTCCGCGCGACGATGCTCAAGGAAAGCGCGAGCCTCCTCTCGCTTCCCTACGCCGCGTTGGACGAGGAGCTTCAGAAGGTCAGCGTTGACGCGCCCAAAGCGTTCTCGGCGGACGAGGAGGAGGTCGCGTTTCCCGTGGAGGACTCTCCGACCGTTTCCGAGGGCGCCGAGGCGTCCGCGTCGTTGCCGCCGCCCCCCGCCGAGACGGCGTTTTGCGAGTTTCTGCTCCGTTGCGAGCGTCTGCCCGAGGCGCGGGACATGGGGCGGATGCTGACGGAGTGTTTGCCGCCGCGCGTCTTCGCGCATCCCTTCACGGGCGCGTTCGTCGAGACGTGGTGCGCCGAGGCGGCGGGGACGGACGACTTGATCGCGCCGTGGAGCGAGACGCTGCCCCCCGATTTCCGCGCGCTCTTCGACGCGCTTTTGACGGCGCCGGACAAGACGCAGGCGAGCGCGCGCCCCGTCGAGGATCTCGCGCGCGATTTCGTGCGGACGCTTTGGACGGCGCACTTGAAGCGGCTTCGCGGTAACCTCCCGGCGGCGGGCGACGAGGACGCCTCGCGCAGGCGCATGGATCTGACGCTGAAGATCAAGCAGCTCCCCACCGCCTCGTGGACGCAGGTGAAGGAACTGGTGCGCTCGTTGGCGGAAGAAATGCCGCGTGACGGGTCGCCCTCTTGACGGAACGCGGGCAAAAGGGTATAATACGCGCCAATATCATCTGGATCGGGCCACAACTTCAGGCTGCCCGACCAGCGTCACGAAAGGATCAAGACAAATGCCGAAGATGAAAACAAAGAAGTGCGCCGTCAAGCGCATGAAGCTCTCGAAGACCGGAAAGGTCCTTCGCTCGCAGGGCGGCCACGCCCACCTCAACAACGGAAAGAAGCGCAACCGCAAGAACAACCTCTGCGGCCGCACCGCCGTCGAGTCGGCGAAGGTCACGAAGACATACGCGCGCGCCCTCCAGGGTCGCTGATCAGGAAAGGAGATTTAAGTCATGCGTGTTACAAATGCCCCCGCTTCCCGTGAACGCCGCCGCCGCCGCCTTGAGCGGGCGAAAGGCTTCTACGGCGCCCGCTCCAAACTCTTCCGCACGGCGACGGAGGCCGTCGACCGCGCGTTGCGGATGTCGACGGAGCACCGCAAGCTCCGCAAGCGCGACTTCCGCCAGCTCTGGATCGGCCGCATCAACGCGGCCGCCCGCCAGGAGGGCATCAGCTATTCGAAATTGATGGCGGGGCTCGCCAAGGCGGGCGTCGCGATCAACCGCAAGATGCTCAGCGAGGTCGCCATCCACGATCCCGAGGGGTTCAAGACAATCGTCGCCATCGCCAAGGGCGTCTAACATCGTTCCGGGCGTCTAACAACAAGGAGTCAACCATGGTCAGCTACAAGAAAATCGGTCTCGTGAACACGAAGAAGATGTTCGCGAAGGCGGTCAAGGGCGGATACGC
>CAVKTW010000187.1:0-2139 GCA_963659085.1 Candidatus Methanomethylophilaceae archaeon
GGAATGGGGAGTGGGGATGGAGGGGAATGGGGAATGGGGAATGGGTTAGAATTCGTAGCGGACGGTGAAGAGGAAGGTGCGGCCATAGGCGGGGTAGAACGAGTCCGCCGCCCATCCGCCATTGTAGACGCCGTAGTCGGCATAACGCTTGTCGAAGAGGTTGTCGACCGTGAAGGCGAACGTGAAGCCCTTGAGCGGACGGTAGGTTGGCATCACGCGCACGCCGACGTCGAAGACGCCGTAGCCCGGCATCTTGTCGGTCGCCGCCGCGAAATCGGAATCGAGCGCCTGTCGGCTGACATAGCGGTAGCCGCCATTGACGGCGATCCAATCGACCAGGAAGACCTCGCCGTAGGCGCGGGTCGTGTGCGCGGGCACAATCGGCATCGCGTTGTTTCGGTTCGGGCCTTCCGTAAACCGCGCATCGACGTAGCGGTAGAGGACGCCCGCCGAGCCGACGCGGTCCCGGTGCCAGGTGAGCCCCGTCTCGACGCCCGACCGCGCCGTCGCGTCGTCCACGTTTCGGTTGCCGCCGTAGGCATACATGATCTCGTCGTCGAGCTCGGCGTGAAAGCCCGTGATGTTGAAATTGAAGCCGTCGAGGAAAGACCAATCAAGGCCGACTTCGACGTTGTGGCCGGACTCGGGGCGGAGTTCCATGTTGGGGGCCCCGTAGTAGCTGAACATCTCGTCCGCCAGCGGCGCATGGTAAAAGCGCGTCCACTTGGCGAACAACTTGAGGTCGTCGACCGGACGCCAGTTGACGCCGGCCTCGCCCGCGACCTCGCCCCTCGTCTTCTCGTCCGAGCTTCGGAACGCGCCCGCCCGGTAGACGTCCCGCGAGCGGAACGCCTCGCCGCGCGCGCCGCCGAAGACCGAGAGCCCGTCGAGGATGAAGAACTCGTCCCGCGCGAACAGCGCCGCCGAATAGCGCGAGTAGCTGTTCTTTGCGCCCGATTCAACGTGCAGGAGGTCGATCTTGTGGTCGGTCCCGAGGTCGAGCCGGTTGCCGAAACCGAACACGTCTGCCGTGTTGGAGTAGAGCAATTTCCAGACGAGGCCATAGAGGTCGGCCTCGGTTTTACTCCCGTATGAGGCGTAGGTCGATTTCGCCTGACGGTTGCGGAAGGCGAAGGACGCGGAGAGCCTGTTCTCGTCGTTCAAGACGGCCTCGCCGTCGACCGTGAACCCGTAGACGTCGTTGTGGGCGCGGTCGTCCGGCGTGTCCGTGGCGCGTGGATTGTCCTTCCAAGAGCCGTGGCGATTCCCGTACCAGTCCGGGCCGTTCGAGAAGAGGCTTCCGGGAAGCCCATAGCGCGTGTTGGCGTAAAACGCCTTGAACCCGACCGAAGAGCCGTTCTCGAAATTCTGGCGAAGTCCGCCCTTGATCGAGTAGGCTTCCGTGTAGCTGTTGTCGCGCCATCCGTCGGAATGGTCATAGGAGAAATTGCCGAAATACGTGAGGCCCAGGTCTTCAAACCCGCCGCGCGTTCCCGCGTAGACACCGACCTGGCCGTGGCTGCCGCCATGCACCTCAAGCGTCGTCTTCCGTCCAAAGTCGTTGCCGTCCGTCACGATGTTGATCACGCCGGCCGACGCATCCGAGCCCTGCAAGACGGTCTGCGGCCCGTGGAGAACCTCGACGTGCTCAATCGAGCGCACGGGAATCCGCAGGAGGTCTTGCGCGGCCATGTCGGGGTTGTTGATCTCCTCACCGTCGACGATGACCTTGACGCGCCCGAAGCTGTTCGCCCCGTAGCCGCGCATCGAGACCTGGGCGAGCGCGGGGTTGCCGTTCAGCTTGCGGAGAAAGAGATTCCCGCGTTTCTCAAGGAGGTCGACCGTCGAAGCCGCGCCCGAGGCGTCGATTTCCGCCTTGGTGATGACGTCAACGTGAGAGGGAATCTCCATCTTGGTCTTCCCGAGGCGCGAGGCCTCGACGACGACGCGACCGAGGTCGTTGGTGTCTGCCGAAACTGCGGTTGGCGCAGATGCTACGGCGACATTGGCGGCGGCTGCGGCGGCCGCCAGCATGAGCGTGTTCATATTCCTTCGCCTCTCAGCTTCTCAGGTATGCGCTGTAAGCCTTGTAGGTCTCGTGGCAGTCCTTCGCCGAGACGATCTCCCACGGCGCGTGCA
>CAVKTW010000188.1:0-646 GCA_963659085.1 Candidatus Methanomethylophilaceae archaeon
TTTCGGCGGGCAAGGCGCAGTATGGCGTCAACGCGCTTCGTGTGCGCGGCCTCACGGGCGACCTCTCCATCAAAACCTCTCGTGTCCGTAACTCTGAAAATACCGCTTGGGTCGCTCGTGGCTGCATCGCCGCCATTCAGATTCTCCCCTACGACTACACATCGACAACGCCCGTCCTGACGATTGGCGGCGATGGCAAGACGGACGTCGCCTGGTCGACGGCATCGAACTGGTCGACTGGCTCCGCCCCCACCTCCGATCCCGCGCAGATTCTCCTTGAGGGCGACGCGACGCTCGACCTCGACACGAACTTCTACGTCCCCAATCTCTTCCTCACCAACGAGGTCGATGACACAACTTACACGCTCACCCTCAAGAAGTCCGACGCGACAAAGACGACGACCATCGGCGCGATTTACGCCTCTGACGGCGTCAACGTCGCCGTCGCCGACACGAACACCTACAAGTTGGTGACGGCGTGTTCGACATATCCCCAGCCGCTGACCGTTTTGGCGGATGTCTCCGACACCTCGTTGCCGTTCGCGTCCGTCTCGGCGGGCCGCATTTTCGCGGGCGGCGCGGGAACGGAGGAGACCCCTCGCGCTTTCTCGTGCAGTGGTGGCTCGATCACCCTGACGGGGGAGAC
>CAVKTW010000188.1:656-3351 GCA_963659085.1 Candidatus Methanomethylophilaceae archaeon
GGCCGCATTTTCGCGGGCGGTGCGGGGTCGGAGGAGACCCCCCGCGCTCTCAATCTTGATGCGTATGGCTCTGTTGTCTTGACAGGAGAGACTCCATTTTATCTCTCCGAATCGACCCGCTCGTCGAAGCCCAACGACAGGACGACTGTCCTCTTCGACGGTGCAAAGGTCTACTACAAGAATAACGACGAAGGAATATTCGGCATCCACGTTGTCGATTACATCTTGACGAATGCGGTGGTCGAGGCGGACAGACTTGTCCTTTCACAAATGCAGTGGATTAACTGGTCAACCATCTGGTCTGAATCCCGCCCTGCGACGTTGACGCTCAACGGCTCTTCGACCCTCAACGTGACTGGCACGATCAATGCCGACGAGAACACCGCCTCCATCCTGTTCGGCCACTGGAACGGGCCTTCGACCTTCACGCTCAACGGCGAGGCGCAGTTCCTCGCCGCGTCGCAAGTTCTCGTCGGCAAGACGGGGAATAACCACACGATCAACATCAACGGTGGTCTCTTCTCGGCGGACGGCATCAAACTCTCGTCGAGTGCGTCGGGGACGAACAAACTCAACTTGAATGGTGGCACGCTTGCGCTGGGCGCGACAGGCATCAATACTTACTCCACCTCGCGTTCCATGGCGGTCAACGTGACGGGCGACGCGACGCTGCGGGCGAAGGAGGCGACGTTCCCGATCACCGAGGCGGTCACGGTCGCGGAAGGGAAGACCTTGACCCTCGACAAGACGAACACGATTGACGCGGCGACCTACACTTTCTCCAAGACGCTCTCCGGCGAGGGCACGGTCGCGATCAAGTCGGGCGTTCATGTGAACTTCGGCGCAGGTCGTCCTGCGAAGATTTCCGTGGCGGACACTTCGTCCAAACTTTCGTTCGCGCTCATCACCACAACGGCCGACGCGCAGGTGATTTCCTGCGAGGGGCTGACCTCCCTTGACAACGTGACGATTTACGGCACGGATGGCGAGACGGTGGTGACGACGACCGATTATGCGACGCTTAACACGACGGACAAAACGCTGACGATTCTGCCTCCTGTGCCGGTCTTCACCTGCTCGGAGGGCGAGGTCTCCTTCGAGGCCACGGCCGCGTGGAACACGGGTTCTGTCCCCACGAGCGGCGACATCTATGTGAAGACCGTCGCGGACGCGACCAGCACCGTCACGGTTGGCGAGAACCACGCCTATGGGAACATCTATGTCTACGGCACGGGCACGGTTGTCCTGAAGGGCGCGGGCGTCCTCACGCTGACGGGTTCTGTCACGTTCCGCGAGGCGGCGCAAATGACGCTGGAGAGCAATGTGTTCGCCGAGGGGACGTCCATCAGCATCGCCTCCGGCACGACCTTGACGCTCAAGGATCTCGGCACGTTCAAGTGCGCCATCACCGGCGCGGGCGCGGTGGAGACGGTTGGCGACATCCAGTTCACCAAGAGCTCGTCCTTCACGGGCGGGATGACCATTACGAGCGGCACGGCATCGACGACGGTGAATTCCGGCTTCGGTGGCGCAAGCGACACCGCGGGCAGTGCGATCACCGTCAAGGACGGCGCGTGCGTCGATGTGGCGAACACCAAAGACTGGTGCTACGCCTACACGATTGCCGGCAACGGCATCAAGACGACGGACGAGAACGGCACGGTCTCATATTCCGGCGCGATGAAAAACTCGGGGTCGACCATTCCGACTTCCGCCAAGCAGACAAGATCCATCACGCTCGCCGCCGACGCGCTCATCACGGCGGATTCGGGCAAAAACTGGGGCATCCTCAATCAAGGCTATAACGCCGCGACCTTGAACTTCGCGGGCTTCACCTTGACGAAGCAGGGCGCGGGCGAGTTCTTCATCTGCAACATCACGACCTCGTCGGCGGGCGCGATCGCGGTCAAGGAGGGAACGCTCTCGACTGTTGCAAATAAAAATGCCTCCACGCTTTCGGGCTCGGAGATTCGGATGTTCGGCAACTCGACGCTGAGCTTGAATGTCGCGCTCAACGGCCTCTCGAAGTTGCGCCTCTCGCCCACGCAAGGCGGCATCACGCTCAACTCGCTCAACAACCTCGCGTCCTCGACCACGATCCTCCTCAACGGCGCGGACTTCGAGGGGAACGAGATGACATCGAGCGCGGGGGGGACGGTCACGCTCGTGACGGGCTCGGCCAACACGATCACGAACAACTTCATCGCCTCGTCCAACATCGCCCTCGGCAGCCGCTTCGCGAAAGGCACGGATGGTGCGTATGCGCTCACCTACGATGCCGATGGCACAACCTTGACGGCGACGCTCCAGGCGCCGACCAAGTTCTTCCACTTTAACTTCAACGGCTCAACCATGACGGCGTCGGAGACGGTGGCGGCTGACAGCGTTTACAACGTCAACGCTTGGTGCACATGGTCGTATCAAAATGGCGATTATGAGTGGACAGACGACGGCAACACCATCAAGAGCAGCGGGCGCAACGGGTCGTCGACGTGGGTGCGCAATAACACGACGCTTTACTGGATCGGAACGAAAGATGTCGCGACGGAAAATCCGATGACGACGGGACCTCTCGACAGCTGCGGGGCTCTGACAATCACGACCGTCGCCCGACTGAAGTTCGCGGGTAGTGGCGCGTCGCCGATTTGGTGTCTCGGCAAGGGGTCTAATGGTGCCTCTTCGTCGACCATCGTCC
>CAVKTW010000188.1:3384-3794 GCA_963659085.1 Candidatus Methanomethylophilaceae archaeon
GTTCTGCGCGTCGTGGACAGCGAGACGGTGGCGGCGGTTGCGTTCGATGGGGCTGATGCTAGCAACGGCAAGAGTTCCGAGGGTCGCGAACTCGTCCGCGTGTCGGGCATCAAGAACCTGACGACGCAGTTCCACTTCTTCGCGCTCGTCGTCACGGCCGAGGAGTCGCGCCTTTACGTGGACAGGATGGATCCTGTCGTCAACTATGGGGCTTATGCGCCGCGCAACACGATGGCGAACAGGGGGCAGTTTGGGTCTTTCCATGGCGGAAGCAACACCTATCCGCGCCTGACGAGCGCGAGCGGAGGCTTCTACCTCGATGACTTCCAGGTTTACGACGCGATCTTGTCGGACGAGGAGATTCAGGCGCTCCGCCGCGAGTTCTGCCCTGATCCGTTCTTCATGCTCGT
>CAVKTW010000189.1:0-3820 GCA_963659085.1 Candidatus Methanomethylophilaceae archaeon
GTTGCCGTTCCAATCCTCGGGCGGCGAGAGGGTGTCGCCGAGATACTTGTTCGCCGTCTCGCCCGCAATCGGCTGGCCGACCGTCGAGCGGAGGTTCGGGAGATACAAGGGGAGATCCGTGCCCGGCGACAGTTTCAAATACTGATACTCCTCCCAGTTCGCCCGTCGCTCCTCGGCGGAGATGACGCGCGTGCCATCCGTGTAGAACTCGTTGTTCGCGTGGATGAGATACCCGCTGCCGGGGCCGAGCTGGACGGCAATCCCGCCGGTCGCGTTGGTGAGCGCGGCGGTGTTGACGGCGTTGCGGTAGTCCGCGCGCAAGTTGTCCGCCGGCCCCGCGGCGAACGCGGGGAGCGCCCCCGCCGCCGCCGAGGCGGCCAACATGAGCCGCAATAGTTTTTTACGCATGGGAAACTCCTTTCTTCGGAGCGGTCGTCACGACGCGACGGTCAGCGACCGTCCGAAACGAGCTTCTTGTGGATGCCCAGAAGCCAGACATTGACGCGGACACTGGCATAAGTGCTCGACAGGTTCTCCTTCAGATCGACAGTCAGAACCCCGCTTTCGCTGACGAGGACCCCCGAAATCGGGTTGACGGCGTTGACGGCACCGGCGAGGTAGCTGGGGTCAAGGACTTTCCAGCCCACAACGCAATACTTGTAGTTCGTTTCGTCAAGCGTCTGCGAGGCCTGTCTCTGGCCCTTCGTGATCGTCACCGTCTTCTTCACGTAGGTGAACGGCGAATACGAGCTGCTCGTCGTCCCCATCTTGACTCCGGCGAGCGGATTGAGATAGAGCGATGTTGACGGGGAGATCTGGACGGTGTTGCCTCCGATGGTCGTCGCCCCCGTCGGGCTGACGCTCACCGTCGAGCCCTTGATCGTTGTCGTCGACGTGCCGCCGATGGTGTTGACGGGCGTGTCGGACACGAACGAGCCCGCGCCGGTGACGTTCGCCTTGTAGCCGGACGGGACGGAGATCTTGACGTGGCCGGCCGTCGGCTGCAGAACCGTGTCGTTATACGAGTAGAGGTAGAGGTAGCGGCTCGCCGCGTAGAGCGAGGACGGAATCGCGCTCACGGTCGCCGCCGTCGCCGAGTCGCCGCCGAGTTTCACCGCCGTGCTCGTGGTCGAGATCTTGCCGATGGTCGCGTTGCCGTCCATCGTCACGGCCCCGCTGTAGCGCGCCGTGCCGTAGACCGAGAGGTCGCCCTCGACCGTGAAGTCGCCGGCCGAGCCGTCCGCATACTGCGCGTGCTGGGCGCGGAACGCGAATGGCGACGACAGCAACTGCTGGCGCGGCAGAATCTCCTTCGGCGAGGAGACTTCCTTGCCGTCCGCGTTTTGGTAGATCGTGACACCGAGGTAGCGGTCGGCGTCCCCCGAATACGTCCCCCAGAGCGCCTTCCAGAGCTCGTAGTTCTTGTAGGTGGGGACGACGCCGTCGCTGGCGGTGAGGTCGCTCGCGTTGTTGTCGCCGAGCATCACGTTGAAATAGCCGTCCTTCACGTAGACGGAATACTTGCCGCCCCACAGGCAGCCGGATGTCGACGACGCGCTGTTCCAGATGCGCAGATCCATCACGTAGACGCCGTCCTGATATTTGTTGCCGGTCGTGGGGTCGGCGAGATAGCCTTGGTAGTTCATCTTGCCCGGCGTGTTCTCGATGGCCTTTTCCGGCACCGCGGCGGTCGCGGGCATCGTCAGGAGCGAGGCGGCGAGGGCCGCGAAAGCGAGAGTGGCGAGTTTGGCGTTCATTGTCGTTTTCCTTGTTTTGAAGTGGATTGTTTTTTTGGAGGTTTGAGGTGTCAGAGTCCGACGCCGCCGGATTGGAGGGTCGCGGTGTCGAGCGTTTTGTTGAGGCGGAAGGCGCCCTCGACGATGACCGGGGTCTTGTTGAGCCCCGTGATCACCTCGCGGTAGACGCCGCCGCAGACGGTCTTGTTCCAGTCGTCGTTCGCGCCGATTGGGTCGGCGTCCGCGAACGTGAGCGTGACCGCGCGCGTCACGCTCCACGACTCGTAGTCGCCCGTGCCGTCCGCGCCGTCCGTCTTGCGCGTCGGCTTGCCGTTGTTGAACGCGAGGCCGTCGTGGTTCGGGTGGAACTGGTGCAGGAACGGGTTGTCCTTCGCGTCCGCGAACTGCGTGAACGTCGCCGTGAGCGACGCGCCGCCCGTCAGGAAGCCCGACGCGCCGTTGGCGAGGACGAGCGGCTCCATGAACGGGAAGTTCGCGGACGCGACGCGGCGGATGGTCGCGTCGGGGTGGGTCTTGCGGTAGGCCTTGGCCGTCTCACGATCCGCGAGGATCGCCGCCGTCGCGTCGTCCGCCGTGTCCGTGCCGACGAACGCCTGCTTGAGGAGGCGCACCGTGCCGTCGTCCGAGGCGTGGAGGATGAGGCGGAAGGAGAACGCCTGGGTGGTCTCGCGGAGGGTCTCGGCGTCCCACTCGCTCGCCGCGCTGGTGAGCATCTGGGCGCGGTTCACGCCGGTGAGGGCGACCGAGCCGACCCAGAGCCCGGCGGGGCTCTTCGCGCCCGCGAGGCCGCCGGCGCTCTTGAGGCCCACGCGGTAGAGGCACGTGCCGGCGGCGCGGAGCTCCGCGTCGAGCGCGGCGGACCCCGCGTCCGAGACGGTGAGGATGCCGAGGTAGTCGCCCGACGAGGTCGCCGGCAGGGCGGCGACGTCGGGGCGGACGCGCAGCGTGAACGTCGCGCCGGCGGCGACGTTGGTCGTGAACGGGAAGGCGAGCGTCTCGTAGACGCGCCGGGCGTAGCCCTGCGTCCAGTCGATGCGCTCGACCTTGAGCTTGATGTCGCCCGCCTTCGCGCCCTGCCCGGCGGGCGGCGTCAGCGACGGCTCGAGGCCGAAGGTGAGGGTGCGCTCCGTCGAGGCGTTGTTCCGCACCACGATCTCGCGCGCGGCGGTCGAGGTCGTCCACTCGACGACGTTCGCGCCCGTGTCGACCGAGACGTCGAGCGGGCCCTTGTAGACGATCTCGCCGGAGCCGGAGGTCTTCACCCAAAAGGCCTGCGAGGGGTTCGCGAGGGCGGCGGAGGCCTTCTGCATGATCGGCGTGTTGTCGGCCTTGACCGCGTAGAACGGCGTCGCCGCGAGCCGTCCCTCGCCGATGGCGGCGAAGTAGTCGCCGCACGTGGCGACGCCGGAGGCGGGGACGTTGAGGCCCAGGAGGTTCGGCTCGCCGAGGAACACCTTGCCGCGCGGCAGGGCGGGCGTGCCGACGAGGACGAGGTTCGTGGCGGCGACGGCCTTGACGAGGTAGCGTTCGTCGCCGAGGACGGCGCCGAAGGTGCTCGGCATCGCCTCGCCGGAATACCAGGCGAAGGTGTCGGTCGTCGTCGTGTCCTTGCTCGATCCGTCGCTGCGGCGGTCGCGGTTCCACCAGGTGGCCTGCTCGATGCCGCCGCCGCCGAACGCGGCGTCGCAGGCGTAGTCGAACGGGTTGACCTTGACGTGGATGGCGTTCCACCCTTCCTTGAGCGGAATCGTCTGTTGCATCCAGTAGGCGTGCGCGGGGCGCGGCGCGCACAGGGCGGCTGCGGCGACGGCGGCGAGCGCGATGTCTCGCGCCCGGAGCGGTCTTGTTCTCGCGCGTGTGGTCGGCGGTCTGTTCATTCGCGGGGTTCTCCTCGTTTGTGTCCTTCTCGTCGTGCCGACGACGCCAACGACGACGCCGACAGTCCCACTTCGGGGTTTCACCGCATATTATACCCCCCCCCCCCATCTTGTCAAGGGGGAAAATGAAAAAACTGCGTTCTTCGCGCACCAACCGATTTCGGGGTAGGCTTAGCTCACGCCGCC
>CAVKTW010000190.1:0-2838 GCA_963659085.1 Candidatus Methanomethylophilaceae archaeon
GGCGTTGATGGCCTCGACGGCGTGTTTAGAGAACGTCATCGAGGAAGATCCTTTCGAAACGCGCGTTCATCTCGTCGGCGAGTTCCGCGTCCACGCGGTCGCGCTCCTCCGGCGAGAGGGGGGGATCGTCGAAGGCGAGGTCGAGCGACATCATCAGCTTATCGATCTCGCGGCGCGAGAGACCCTTGAGGCGTTTCAGGTGCGCGGCGAGGCGCAGGGGCGAGAGCAGGTCGAAGAGTTCCGGCGGCGAGAGGAGGCGGCAGTTCTTGAGGATCGCGAGCGAGCGGCAGCAGGAGTCGGAGAAGACGCGCGCGCAGTCCGTCTTGAGGCGCGCGCGCGCGTTCGCCTCCTCGCGCAGGAGATCCTCGACGACGCGCGTGGCGCGGTCGCCCTCCGACGGCGGATAGAGGATGTCGTAGAGGTGCCCCGCGTCGGCGATGCCGTCCGTGCAGATGCCGCGCAGCTCGAAGCCCAGCGCGTGGAACGCGCGTTTGACGGCACTGATCTCGCTGATGAGGTGAAGCCCCTCCAAATGGAACGCGCCGCGCAGCAGGAAATCAGCCGACACGCCCGCCGTCGGATAGACGAGACGCTTCTCGTCGCCGTCGTCAGACGGGCGGTGCGCCTTCTCGATCTCGCCCACAAGCCCTTGGACGGCGTCCATGAGCGCACTGAAAAAGGGCGGCACCTCGCCCGCGCCGTCGTCCGAGGACGGCACGACCTCCGTCACGCGCATCGAGACGCCGGGCGGCAAGCCCTTGACCTGCCGCGTGCGCGTCCGCGCGGACTGCCGCTTGGCGCGCTCCGCCGCCGCGCACGACGCGCAGACGTAGAGCTCGCTGTCCTTGGACGCTCCGTCGAGGACGATCGCCTCGCTCGCGTCCGCCTGATGGCACAATTCACACTTCATTTGAGTGGAATATTATACCATTTTCACCGGTCGATTTTGGCCTTTATTCCGCGAAGATACGTGCCGTAGGAGGACTTGCCGTAGCCGTCGGCCAACCGGGCGAGTTGCGCGTCGTCGATCCAGCCCCGGTCGCGGGCGATCTCCTCGATGCACGCGATCTGAAGCCCCTGCCGCTCGATGAGGGCGCGGACGAAATTCGTCGCGTCGGCGAGCGACTGGTGCGTGCCGGTGTCGAGCCACGCGAAGCCGCGCCCCATCGTCTCGACGCGGAGGCGGCCTTCCTCCAAATAGGCGCGGTTCAAGTCGGTGATCTCATACTCGCCCCTCGCGCTGGGCTTGAGGACGGCGGCCTTTTGGACGACGTCGTTGGGGTAGAAGTAAAGCCCCACGACGGCGTAGTTCGACTTGGGGGCGGCGGGCTTCTCCTCCAGGGAGAGGACTTTCCCCGACGGGTCGAACTCGACGACGCCATACCGCTCCGGGTCGCTCACGCGGTAGCCGAAGACCGTCGCGTCCCGCGCGGGCGCGGCCTTTTCAAGCATGGTCGGGAGGTTCGCGCCGTAGAAAATGTTGTCGCCCAAAATCAGGCAGACATCGTCCGCGCCAATGAAGTCCGCCCCAAGGACAAACGCCTGCGCGAGGCCGTTGGGAACTTCTTGGACGCAATAGGAGAAGCGCATCCCCAACTGCGAGCCATCGCCGAGGAGACGCTCGAAGTTCGGCAAGTCGACGGGTGTTGAAATGATCAACACGTCGCGGATGCCCGCGAGCATCAGCGTCGAGAGCGGGTAGTAGACCATGGGCTTGTCGTAAACGGGCAGAAGCTGCTTCGAGACGACTTTCGTGAGCGGATGGAGGCGTGTGCCCGCGCCGCCGGCCAAAATGATTCCCTTGCGTGCCATAATGCTCCTCAGTTCTCGCTCCACGGCTCGATGTCTGCGAGCGGGGGGTGTTTCGTGTCTTTGTCGGAGAGCGTGATCGCGATGTCGAGCGACGGCCATTCGATGTTCAAGGCGGGGTCGTCGAATCGAAGGCCGCGCTCCGACTCCTTGCAGTAGAGGTTGTCGCACTTGTAGGAGAAGAGCGTGTCGTCCTCCAGGACGACGAAGCCGTGCGCGAAGCCGCGCGGGATGAAGATCTGACGCTTGTTCTCGCCCGAGAGGACGACGCTCACGTGCTGGCCGAACGTGGGCGAGTCGCGGCGGATGTCGACGGCGACGTCCCAGACGCGGCCGCGAATGACGCGCACGAGTTTCGCCTGCGCGTGAACGCCCGCCTGCCAATGGAGGCCTCGCACGACGCCCTTCGACGACAGCGACTCGTTGTCCTGCACGAAGGTCGCCGCGATGCCGGCCTTGGCGTAGCGCGCGGCGTTGAACTGCTCGCAGAACCAACCGCGCGAGTCGCCAATGACGAGGGGCTCAATGATCTTGACGCCCGGAATATCCGTTTCAATCACATTCATGCGCTTGATTATATCAGACGGAAGGCCGTGCTGTCAAAAGGCAACGCAACCGAGAAGGGTCAGCCTCGACGCTTGATATTCGTGCCGCTCGCGATTTGCTAGTCTGGGCGGGCTTGTGGCGGAGGGGCCAAGTTCAAGCACCGCGTCGACTCCGAAAGTCTCGCCGCTTGGTAAGAGCGACGACTGAACAACGTCACGTTCTATTCACACTTTTCGTAGCGTCACTCTTAACATGCTTGAAACTTGCCCCTCCGCCCTTCGCCCGCCATTCGGGGAGATTCGCGAGACTTGAGAATCCTGTCAATCCTGTGAATCCTGTCTAAAGAAATGCCGCGAGGCGACTGGCGCACGAGAGCACTTTGCGGGAACCGATGTGATTTTGGCTGCCACGGTAACGGGCGCGTGCTCTGCGCGCGCGCCAAAATCATGTCGGGTGGGTCTCCCGCAAATGAAATGCGCCGAA
>CAVKTW010000191.1:0-4435 GCA_963659085.1 Candidatus Methanomethylophilaceae archaeon
CGATGCCGTCGCAGAGCTCGCCGAGGTTGTGCGGCGGAATGTTCGTCGCCATGCCCACGGCGATGCCGGACGAGCCGTTGAGGAGGAGGTTCGGCAGTTTCGCCGGCAGGACGGTCGGCTCCTTGAGCGTCTCGTCGTAGTTGGGCATCATGTCGACCGTGTCCTTCTCCAGGTCGTCCAGGAGCTCGCCGGCCGCCTTCTGCATGCGCACCTCCGTGTAGCGCATCGCGGCGGGCGGGTCGCCGTCAATCGAGCCGAAGTTGCCGTGGCCGTCGACGAGCGGCAGGCGCAGGGAGAAGTCCTGGGCGAGGCGCACGATGGCGTCGTAGACGGACGAGTCGCCGTGCGGATGGTATTTACCGATGACGTCGCCGACGACGCGCGCCGACTTCACGTGCTTCGCGTTCCACCCGCAGCCGATCTCGTGCATCGCGAACAGGCACCGGCGGTGGACGGGCTTCAAGCCGTCGCGCACGTCGGGCAGCGCGCGGCCGACGATGACGCTCATCGAATAATCGATGTAGTCACGCGACATCTCGTCGGCGATATTGACCTCTTCTTCTAACACCTCGCTCATATGAATATTATACCAAAATTGGCCTCTTCGTGCAGACGCGCGGGGTGGACGAGAGCGGCCTTCTTCACGCAAGATTGCCCTTGATCGCGTCTTCCATCGCCCGCGTGACGCGCACCGCCGCCTCGTGCAGGGATTCGCCCGCCCGCCGTTCGGGGACACGCGGCGGACGCGCCGTTAGCGAATAGACGACCCGCCCATCCCCCATGTCCCAGACGGGCTGCCCTTTGGCGAGCAGCCGGCGCGAGAGGTTCATCGTCACGCAGAGGATCGGCGCGTGGGTGCGGAGCGCCAGCTGCGCCGCGCCGCGATGAAACCGACGCGGGGTGTTCGGCGCCGGCGAGCGCGTCCCCTCCGGGAAAATGAGGACGTTCCACCCTTGCGCGAGATAGGCGGGCGCGACCTCCAAAAGCTGCGCGTCGTCGGGCAACGCCGTCGCGCGCACGACGAACGAAAGCGGGAACGACCGGAGGAGCTGGTGCTTGGCGACATAGAGCGTTTTCGGCAGAAGGGCGACGAGAATGACGACATCGATGAGCGAGGGATGGTTGGCGACGACGACCGCGCCCGCGACAGCCTTGAGATTCCCCTTCTCGACGCGGATGAGGCGCACCGCCGACACGCCCCAGACGAACGACCGCCAAAGCCCCCGCACGAAGCCGTGCGCCCGCAGACGGTCACGCGAAAAAAGCACCATCAACGGCGCGAGAAGCAACGCCCCCGACGCGAAGAGCGCGAAGAAGAGAAGCGCGAGTCCCGCCCGAAGAAGGCGCCTCATGCGTCGAATCCGTAGAGGAAGGAGAAGCCGTGGCCGCCGTCCGTCTCCTCGGCGTAGACGAAAAGCGTCGGCGTGTCGGCGGGAAGGAGAGCCTCCAAGAGGCCGAAGCGGATCGTCTCCGCACCGGCGGCGACGGCCGTGTAGGGCGCGGTGTTCTTCGTGAAGACGCTCCAAAGCCCCGGCGCCGCGTTGTAGACGGACGAACTGAAGCACGCGGGCGACACCGTGCCGTCGCGGCAGAAACTCTCCGCCGTCCGATGCGTGAGCGTGACCTCCCCGTCGCGGCTCGCGAAGACGACGCGCTTTGGGAGCGGTTGCCCCTCGAAATGCGCGAGATGGAAGAAAAGCCTCTGAAGCGGCGAGAGCCGGCGGCGCAGGAGCGGCGGCACGAACGACAAGTCCGCCTCGTCCAAGGACGAGACTTTCTTCCGCGCCAGAATGATCGCCTTTCTCATGCGCGTCGGAAGATGAGCGAGGTGTTGACGCCGCCAAAGGCGAAGTTGTTGCTCATGGCGTGTTCGATGTCGAGCGCGCGACCCGCGCCCCTGATGAAGTCCAACTCACCGCATTTGGGGTCGGGCGTTTCCAGATTGAGGTTCGGCGCGAAGAAGCCGTGGCGCATCATCTCGATGGTCAGGACGGCCTCGATCGCGCCGCACGCGCCCAGTGTGTGACCCGTGTAGCTCTTGAGCGTGCTGATTGGGGCCTTGTATGACGCGAAGACCGCCTCCACCGCCTGACATTCGGCGACATCGCCAAGATCCGTCGCCGTGCCGTGGGCGTTCACGTAGCCGACCGCCGTGGGCGGCAGCGCGGCGTCCGCGAGCGCGAGGCGCAAAGCCTCGGCCATCGTCTCGGCCTTGGGTTGCGTCACGTGTGCGCCGTCCGTGTTCGTCCCGAAGCCGACGACTTCCGCGAGAACCGCCGCGCCGCGCGCGTGCGCGTGCGATTCCTCCTCCAGCACGAGCGTCGCCGCGCCGTCGCCGATGACGAGGCCGTCGCGATCCCTGTCGAACGCGCGTGGCGTCGTCGCGGGCGCGTCGTTGCGGCGGGAGGTCGCGAAGAGCGTGTCGAAGACGGCGACTTGCGTGACGGAGAACTCCTCCGCGCCGCCCGCGATCATCATGTCCTGCTTGCCGAAGCGGATGGCCTCGAACGCCTCGCCGATGGCGAGCGACCCCGACGTGCAGGCCGTCCCCGTCGGCAACAGGCGACCCGTCGTCCCGAAGTGGACGGAGAGGTTGACCGCGCACGTCTGCGGCATCATCTTGATGTAGGTGGAGCTCGTCACGTTCCGCACCTCGCGGTTCTCCAACACCGAGAGGAAGTCGGCGTTCGCCGCCACGCCGCCCGAGCACGAGCCGTAGGCGACGCCGAGGCGGCCGCCCTTGAGGAGGGGGCTGTCCAAAAGCCCCGCCTGCGCAAGCGCCTGCTCCGTCGCGTCGAGCGCCATTTCCGACACGGGGCTCATCGTGCGGACGACCTTGCGCGTGTAGCGTTCCGGCCGCCGCCAGTTGGACGGTGCCCAGAGGTGCGACTGAAGCCCCTTGTAGGTGGCCAAGTCCTCCGAAACGGCGACGCAATTCTGTGGCGTTTTCAGCCGCTCGAACGCCGCCGGGACGCTGTGACCCAAGGAACTGACGATCCCCATTCCCGTGACGACGACGCGGCGCATCAGAACATCCCTCCGTTGACGTTGAGGACTTGCCGCGTGATGTAGGAGGCCTCGTCCGAGAGGAGGAAGCGGACGACGTGGGCGATCTCCTCCGCCTTGGCGAAGCGGCGCATGGGGATGGCCTTCAAGACCTCCTCGGCGACGACGGTCTCCAGCATATCCGTCTCGACGAGCCCCGGCGCGACGCAATTGACGGTGATCTTCCGCCGCGCCAGCTCCACGGCGAGCGCTTTCGCCGCGCCGATAAGCCCCGCCTTCGCGGCGGAATAGTTCGTCTGCCCGCGGTTGCCGATCACGCCCGAAACGGACGAGATGACGACGACGCGCCCCGGCGCCCGCGCCTGCACCATCGGCAGGACGAGCGGCTTGAGGCAGTTGTAGAAGCCGTCCAAATCCGTGCGGAGGACGCGATCCCACTGCTCGTCCTCCAAGGCCGGGAACGCCTGGTCGTCCGCGATGCCCGCGTTGAGGACGACGCCGTAGGGTGCGCCGTTCGCGGCGACCCAAGCCTCCAACGCCGCCTTCGCCGCCGCGCGGTCGGCGATGTCGAAAACGAGATCCGTGCCGCCCCGCCGCGAATGCGTGACGACCTCGTAGCCGGCGCGCGCGAGCGTCTCGGCGATGGCCTTGCCGATCCCCCGGCTCGACCCCGTGACAATGACCTTCCTACCCATACGCCTCCAACCTTTCCTGTGTCATCTCCCCCGCCGGCTGATACGCCGTCACCGTCGCCGACGCGACGCGCGCGCCGTCGGGGGCGAGGATCTCGCAATCGAAACTCCCGAACGACTCGTCCGAATACACGCACCGCGCCTTGACGACGTAGCGCGTGTGGACGGCGAAGCCGGGGACGGAAACCGTCAGGCGGCGCGAGCCGAGGACAAAGCCGATCTGCGGCGGCAGCCCCTGGGCCTCGCGTGTCCGCCCGACGACGAGCGCCATCGCCTGCGCCATGTATTCGAGCGCGACACACGCGGGCACCGCGTTGATTTCGCGCTCGAAGAACGGCGAGGATTCCGACACGTCCACAAACGCCGTCACCTCGTCGAGCGCGGGCGACGCCTCGAAGCCCGACAGGAGGACGAGCGGCGGCTTTTGCGGCAGGAACGCCGAAACGTCTTTCACGCGGCCTCCTCCCGCGCACCGAGAATGACGCTCGCGTTGCTGCCGCCGAACGCGAACGAGTTGGAGAGCGCGACGCGAACGGCCGTCGCGTCGCCGACGCGCGGAATCGGAAACGGCGCGAGCGTGCGGTCGATGTCGGAGACTTGGTGCGGCGGCAAGCCGCACCCTTTCAGGAGCGTCAACGCCACAAGCGCGGCCTCGACCGCGCCCGCCGCGCCGAGGCAGTGTCCCGTGAGCGGCTTCGTGGAGGAGACCGGCACACGCGGCGAAAAGAGCGTTTTGA
>CAVKTW010000192.1:0-10915 GCA_963659085.1 Candidatus Methanomethylophilaceae archaeon
GCTCAAGGCCGATCTTGTAAAAGGACACCGCCTCGCCCAGTTGGCGGACGCGCACGCACGCCTCCTCGCGGGTGGGGACATCCAAAGCGACAATCAATTCTGCCATGTTTTCATTCTCCTTGCTTTTCGGAATACTGTTCCATGCTTTTCAGGACGCGCTGGCGCGTCTCCTCGTCGGGCGCGACGACGACGCCGCGCAGTTCGCACGGCGCCCAGCCGTTCGTCCACGTCGTGTCGCGGAACGCCTCGTCGAAGAAATCCTGATGCGGCATGATGTCGTCGGTCGTGCCGGCGCGGCCGTCGGGGCCCTTCGAGTAGAGGATGGGATGCCCTCCTTCCGGGCGCGTCTCATACACGTAGTCGCGACCCCACGGGTCTTTCACGATGTGGTTGACGTAAGGGCCGTCCCACCCCGGATGGCGGGCGCGGATGCGCTGGATCTCGCGCGGCTGACGGTAGGCGAGGACTTCAAGCCCCTCCTCCGTCGTCGGATAGTCGCCAACATGGAACTTGTAGCGGCCGAGCGCACGAGAGAGCGCGTCCATCGCCTTGCGCGCCTGCAAAGCGTTGCGGTCGATGCGCTTTTTCCCAAGCGCGAGACTCCCGTCCATGATCGACGGGACGAGCAGCGCCCCCAAGACGATCAACAGCAAAATGACGAGGCCGTAGAAGAGAGGGCCTTTCCTCACGAGCGGCGCACCGCCCCGCAAGTTCTCCTTCTTCAGCTCATACTCCCGCGCGATTGCCTGAATCGCCGCCCGCGACCGCTGCCGTTCGGGCGTGGGCTTCTTGGGCTTGAACTTCTTGCGCATCTCCTCGATGTTGACCATCTCGCACCTCCTCACGCATCTAGAACGCCCGGCAGGTTCACCTGCCCCGCGATGCACACCTTGCGCCCCTTCGGAAGGGAGCGATCCGACGTGTCGTAAACGACGAACTTGATCGCGCCGAACCGCTGCGCCAGCTCCGAGCGGACATAGTCGGACACGGCCTGGACGTTCCCCTTGTCGTCGTCGGAAAAGCCGATGGAGATGGAGCGGTTCATGACGCCCGCCCGGCGCAGCTTGTGGAAGACGTGCTCCACGAAATCGCGGATGGCGAACTCCTTGGCGAGCTCCGGCTGCGCCGCCGTCGGCGCGAGGAGGAGCTTCTCCTGGTAGATGGGATCCTGCTCCAAACGCGAGAAGAAGAGCTTGTTCGTGACGGCCGAGTAGTGGCACTTGCCGAGATACCGGTCGAGCTCCTCGACATCCGTGCCGAAGTCCGCCTCGCTCGCGCCGCCCAGCCACTGGCGGTAGCCCCGGATGTTGGAGAGCATCTCGGCGCGTTCCTCCTCGGAGAGCGCGTATTTGATGAAGACGCGCACGGCCCGCTCCAGCGTCGCGGGCGAGTGACCCCGCGCCGTCACGATGGCGAAGAGCCGCCCCTCGCGCAACGCCTTTTTCAACGCCTGGTAGCTGGGCCCCGGCTTCTCGCCGTGCTCGACCTTCTCCAACGCCGTCACCGTGTCCTCGATGAAGTGCGTCGTGTCGGGCGCGTCCTCGAAATTGCGGAAGGCGTTCTTCCACGAGCCTTTCGGCGGGCGGTAATGCTCCGTGTCGCGCCGCACGAGCGAGAAGGTCGAGGTCGAGACCGACACCTCCTTCCACGCGCCGTCCGCCTCCAAATGCTCCATCCGAATGGTCGTGGGCATGTGGAGGATGTTGTCGTCCCAGTCGAAGATGTAATACTTGAGGTCTCGCGTCTGGACGGCCTCGTTCGCCAACGGGAACGCCTTTTTCATCCGACGCGCGCGCCTTTGAAGTCGAACCCGCACGATTCGACGAGGCGAACCGTGATGAAGGAGGCGACGGGCGCGTCCTCCGCCAAGAGGACGACGCCATCGACATCGGGGGCCTGCGAGGCGAGGCGGGCGACACGCGGCGCGACGACGAGCGCACGGCGGGTTTGCCCCACAAGAGCCTTCGCCTTGCGCGTCCACGCCCGCTTCGCGAGGGACAAGACCTCCCGCGCACGGGCTTGGGCGACGGCGCGTGACGGCCGACCCGCGAGCGACGCCCCGTCCGTCCCCTTTTCGGGCGAATAGGCAAACGCGCCGACGTAATCGAAATCCATTCCCTTCAAGTCGCCGAGCAACTGATGGAAACGCGCCTCCGTCTCGCCGGGGAAGCCGGTGAGAATCGTCGTGCGCAAGGTCAAGTCGGGGAAGCGTTCCCGAAGCGCGAACGGCAGTTCCCGCGAGGCTTTGACCGCCCCCGCACGGTTCATCTTCACCAGCACCTCGGGCACCGTGTGCTGGATGGGGAGGTCGAGATACGGAACTGCGTGCGGCGATGTGGCCAGCCACGCGAGAAAGTCCTCCGTCACCTCGCTCGGATAGCTGTAGAGGACGCGCACCCAAAAGTCGCCGGGAATCTCGTCGAGGGCGCGGAGGAGATCCGCGATCTTCCATGTTTGCCCCGACGGCTGCCGCTCGTGCCAAAGCAGGGGGTCTTGCGCGACGATGTTGAGCTCGCGGCAACCGCTCGCGACGAGCGCGCGCGCCTCGCGCAGGATGGACGCGGCGGGCCTCGCGCGATACCGACCTCGGATGAGCGGAATCGCACAGTAGGCGCAGCGGTGGGCGCAGCCCTCGGCGATTTTCAAGTAGGCGAACGCCTGCCCCGTGAAGCGCAACGCGGGAATGGGCGACTCGACCCATTTCTTCGGAACGCCCGCCCAGTCGTCCACCCCCGGAAACCGGGCTTTGGCCTCCGGGTAGCGTTCGGGATAGCAACCCGTCACGACGACTTTTTTGTAGAAGCCGCGCTGCTTCAATTCGAGGGCGCGGCGGATCTCGGATTCGGCCTCCTCCCGCGCCGAGGCGATGAACGCGCACGTGTTGACGATGACCGTGTCGGCGCGTTCGCCCTCGGAGACGAGACGCGCGCCCCGCTCGACGAGACGACCCGCCAGCACCTGCAGATCGACCGCGTTCTTGGCGCAGCCGAGCGAGACGAGCGCGAGGGAGTCGTGGGAAGCGTCTTTCACGTCGTTTTCACGCCCATGTCGGAGAGTTTCATGGAGATGACGCGCGAGATGCCCTTCTCCTGCTGCGAGACGCCGTAGACGAGGTCAGAGCCGGCGATCGTGTGCTGGTTGTGGGTGATGATCAGGAACTGCGACTGCGCGAGAAACTCCTTGAGCTGCTCGACGAACCGCCCGATGTTCGCGTCGTCCAGCGCGGCGTCGAGCTCGTCGAGCATGCAGAACGGCGCGGGCTTGATCATGAAGATCGAGAAGAGGAGCGCGACGGCCGTCATCGTGCGCTCGCCGCCGGAGAGGAGCGTGACCGACTGCGGACGCTTCCCCGGGGGGCGGGCGATGATGTCGATGCCGCATTCGAGCGGGTCTTCCTCGTTCGCCAACAGGACGAGACGCGCCTCGCCGCCGCCGAAGAGCTTGGTGAACATCGTCTGGAAGTTCTTGTTCGCCGTCTCGAAGGTCGTGCGGAACATGGAGCTCGACGTCTCGTTCAGCCCGCCGATGAGTTCCATCAACTGCGCCTTGGCGGCGATGAGATCCTCCTCCTGCGCCTTCTCGCGGGCGTAGCGCTCCTCCAGCTCGCGGCACTCGTCGATGGCGACCATGTTGACGGGGCCGAGCGCGGCGATCTCCGATTGCAGGCGGCGCACCGTCGACTCGACCTCCTCCAACGGCGGCACGACGCCCTTCTTCCACTCGGGGTCTTTCTCGCGCATGACCGCGTCGGCGAACAACCCGTATTCGTCCTGGAGGTGCTCGTAGACGTTCTGCCGGCGCATGTTCGCCTCCGTCGCCTGCACGTCGAGTTTGGCGCGGAAGTCCTTGGCCTGGTCGAGCGCGGCGCGGCGCGCGGCGACCTGCGCGTCCGCCTCGGCGATGCGCTCCAAGAGGGCGGCGCGGCGGCCGCGCGACTCGTTGATGACATCGATGTAGCCGTCCGCCTTGGCCTTGAGCGCGTCGAGCCGGCCGATGAGGTCGCCCGACTCCTCCTCCAGCCGCGCCATCGCCGCCTCGTAATCGGCGAGCGTCCGCCGCCGCGTGGCGAGCGCCTGCTCCATCTCCCCGCGCCGCGTGCGCGTCGCCGCCTCCTGCTGGGAGACGAACGCGAGCTCCTGCTCCATCTGGCTCGCGGCGATGCGGCACTCGGTGAGCCGCTGGGAGGCGGGGATGTGCTTGACCTCCGCCGCCCGCAGCTCGTCCTCGGCGACCGTCACGAGCGCCATCAGATCCTCGCGCTTCATCATCGTCGTCACCGAGGTGCCCGCCTTCCACGTCTCGACCGCGCCGTTGCGCGCGACCTCGCTGTCGGCGACGAGCGTCCCCGTGCGGGACGTGTCGGCGACCTCGCGGCGGCGGGCGGCGACCGCCTCGCGCTTCTCGTCAATCGCCTTCTGAAGCGCGTCGAACTCGGCCTGCGCGGCGGCGCACGACTCGGTGGCGGCCGCGAGCGACTCGGTGAGCAGCTGCGTCTTCTGCGCGAGCGACTCGCCCTGCAAGTCGATCTCCTCGATGGCGCGGCGGGCGTTGTCCTCCTCCGCGCGGTCGCGGGCGATGTAGGTGCGATACTCCTCCAGGCGCGTCGCGTTGACGCCGATGACCTCGCGCGCGCGTTGGTGCGCGCCCTCGGCGGCGGCCTGCTCGCCGGAAAGCTGCTGCAGGCGATCCTCGATCTCGTGGACTTGCGCGTGGAGGCTCTGCGCCGTCTGCTCGGCGGAGGCGACGACCTCGGACGCCTCGGCGATGGCCGATTCCACCTCCTGGCGGTTGCGGGCGTTCTGCTCAAGCTCCTGGTCGAAGCCGTGGATCTTCTGCCGCGACAGGTAGATGTCGAGGCCGCGCAGTTCGTCGCGCAACTCCTTATACTTCTGCGCCTTGCCGACCTGGCGCTGGAGCGAGGCGATCTGCCGCTTCATCTCGCGGAGGACGTCGGCCTCGCGCAGGAGGTTCTGCTCGGTCTGCTCGATCTTGCGCAACGCCTCCTTGCGATCCGCCTTGAACTTCGTGATGCCGGCGGCCTCCTCGAAGACGGCGCGGCGATCCTCGGGCTTCGAGGAGAGGATCGCGTCGATCTGGCCCTGCGCCATGACGGAGTAGGAACTCGTGCCGATGCCCGTGCCCATGAAGAGGTGCTGGACGTCCTTGAGGCGGCTCTGCTGCTTGTTGATGAAGTATTCGCCCGACCCGTCGCGGTAGACGCGGCGCGTGATCGTGACCTCGTGGTAGTCGGTGCCCAGTTCCTTCTCGCAGTCGGCGAAGGTGATCGAGACCTCCGCCGCGCCGAGGGGCTTGCGCGTGTCGGTGCCGTTGAAGACGACGTCGGAGAGTTTCGAGCACCTGAGGGCCGTCGGCTTCTGCTCGCCGAGCACCCAGCGGATCGCGTCGGAGACGTTCGACTTGCCGCAGCCGTTCGGGCCGACGATGGCGATCAGCCCCGGATCGAATTCGAGGCGCGTCTTGTCGGCGAAGGACTTAAACCCAAGAATCTCAAGTTGCTTCAGATACATTTCGGAACATTATACCAAAAATACACCTTTTGAGGGCGATTGAGAGCAACGGCGAGGGGATTTGGTGGGCTATAGTGGATTCGAACCACTGACCTCTTCCATGTCAAGGAAGCGCTCTAACCAACTGAGCTAATAGCCCTAAACGATTGACGGATATTATACCATTTTCAGTTTGAGAAAGTCAACCCCCGCCGGCGGCGCCGCTCACAGGCGGCGCAAGGAGGCGCGGATCGAGCGTTCGCGCGCCTCGACCGACTCGCAGAGGCGGAACTGGACGCGCGCCCGGTTGAGGTTCTGCTCCGGCGTCTTCGTCTTGAAGTAGACGTTGCCGTTGAGGTAGTCCTGGAAGAAGCGAAGCCCCAGCTCGAACGGCAAGAGGCGGATCGAGTCGTAGAGGTAGGCGCGATCCGCGTCGGTCAGGAACGCGCCCGCCTCGCGCATGTAGCCCTTGCAGAACGCCGCGCACAAGTCCTCGTCGAAGACGACCTTCGTGAGGTTCGACTCCTCCTCGCCCGCCGGGTTGCAGATGGAGCGCAGCGCGTCGCCGAAGTCCATGTGGATGAGGCCGGGGCTCACCGTGTCGAGGTCGATCATCGCCGTCCCCTTCCCCGTCACGTCGTCGATCATGATGTTGTTGACCTTCGGGTCCCCGTGGAACATCCGCGTCTTGAGCTCGCCGCGCGCCTGCGCCTCCTCCAGACTCTTCGCCAACCCACGCCGCTCCTCGATGAACGTGGCGAGCCGCTTCGCCTCCATGGAGCTCTTGAGGAGCGCCTGCGCGTGCGCGGACTTCAGCGTCTCGTCGTAGGCGCCCAAATAGCCCGACGTGATGTGGAAGCCGGGCAGGGGGTTCACGATCTCCTCCTGCGGCAGGTCGTCGACGAGATAGTGGAAATGCCCCAGGACGGCCCCGCACTCCATCGCGTGCTCCGGGCCCTGCGCGACGTCGAAGGCGTGCGCCGACATGATGCGCGTGATGACGCGCCAGACGTTCCCCTCGTCGTCCGTGACGAAATCACGCGCGTCCCGCGCCTTGACGATGCGCGGCATCTGCCAGACGCGGTCGTCGCGCCCGCGCTCCGCGTCGCGCTCAAGCTTCGCGTGGCAATGCCGCGTCAAGTTGTGCATGTTCGACATGATGACCTCCGGCTTCGGGAAGACGCGGCTGTTGACGCGCTGGAGGATGACCTGCGTCTCCGTGAACGTGTTGCGGTAGATCGCGAGGAACGTGTCGTTGATGTTGCCGTTTCCGAAGGGCTGGAGCGAGACGAGCCGCCCCTCGACGCTGAACGCCCCGATGAGGAGGCTGAGGTTCTGTGATGTCATGCGTGTCCTTTCGCGCTTTCGAGTGTGTTGAGAAGAAGCATCGTGATCGTCATGGGGCCCACGCCGCCGGGCACGGGCGTGATCGCGCCCGCCACGCGCGCGCAGCTCTCGAAGTCCGCGTCGCCCACGAGGCGGTAGCCCCGCTCGCGCGTCGCGTCCGCGACGCGGTTGACCCCGACGTCGATGACGACGGCGCCGGGTTTGAGCATGTCGCCCGTCACGGTGTTCGGATGCCCCGTCGCGACGACGACGACGTCCGCCCGCCGCGTGAACGAGGCGAGGTCGCGCGTCCCCGTGTGGCAGAGCGTGACCGTCGCGTTCGCCTCGCGCCGCGCGAGCAGGAGCGCGAGCGGCTTGCCCACGATGTTCGACCGCCCGATGACGACCGCGTGCTTGCCGTCCAAGTCCAGCCCCGCGAACTCGATGAGCTTGACGATGCCGTGCGGCGTGCAGGGGAGGAAGCACCTCTCCCCGATGAGAAGCCGCCCCGCGTTGATCGGCGTGAAGCCGTCCACATCCTTCGCCGGCGAGATGGCCGCGATGATCCGCCGCTCGTCCACGCCCTTGGGCAGCGGCAGCTGGACGAGGATGCCGTGGATGCGCGAATCCTCGTTGAGCGCGGCGAGCGTCGCGAGGATCTCCGACTCCAAGGCGGCGGTGTCCGCGAAGTCGCCGGGCGCGATCTTGACGAGTTTCGAGAAAAAGCCCGCCTCCACGCACGCCTTCTCCTTCGCCGTCACATACGAGACGGAGGCGGGGTTGTCGCCGACGAGGATGACGGCCAAGCCCGGGACGACGCCCGTCTCCGCCTTGAGCCGCGCCGCGTCGGCGGCGATCTCCCGTCGCAGCGCCGCCGAGAGCGCGCGTCCATCGATTGTCTTCATAGTTCCCTCCAAAGGACGTAGCGGACCGACTTGTCCTTCACGTAACATTCGCATTCCGCCGTGTAGGTCAAATCCATCAGCGAGGCCGTGATCCTCATCTTGAAGAGCGTCCCCTCCGTCGCGCCGGGGCTGGCCGAGAGGTAGTTCTTCGCGTCCGACGGAATCTCGATGTCGAACTCGTCCGACACGCGCTGGACGAGATCCCCCCACCAGTCGCTCGTGAACTCGCCGTAGCCCCACTGCGTCCGATCCTCCGGCACGTCGTAGTTCCGGGGCTGTCGCGTCCGGCAGGCGATGATCGCGTCGGCGATGAGGAGGCTCTCGCTCTTCTCGTTCTCGTCGATCTCGTCGATGTCGAAGATCCCCGGCACCGTCAGAAGCTGCTCGCGCGTCGCCCGGTTCACGTTGACGCGCCCGTCGCCCGTCACGCCCAAAATCCCCATGTCGATGAGCCCGCGCGGAATCGTCGCCGCCCGCGCCTCGTCCGACCGCGCGCGGGACGACGACTCCTCGGGAAAGAGGGCCCCGCCCGTCAGCACGGCGGGGAACTCGCGGAAGCACAAGAGGCGCGCGAGCTCCTTCAAGTCGCCGATCTCGCCGTTCGCGGGCTTGAACCTGTCCTCGTCGGCGAAATCCGCCTTGTGCCGGTCGTAATAGTCCTCATACGCCTCGACCTCCGAGGACGACTCGCTCTGGTAGCCCGTCGCCGTCGTCGTGTCGGCGACGCGGTATGTGACGTCGTCCTCGTCGCGCCAGTCCTGCCAGCAGGCGATGATGTAGCTCTGGAGGTTGACGGAGCGACCCTCCTCGGTCTGAATCTCGTCACGCGGCACGCCGCACAAGTCGAGGATGATCCGCCAGCGATCCTCGAAGTTGGCGTCCTTCTCCTTGCAGAGCGTGTTCACATTGATGCCGCTCAAGGAATCGGAGGAGGAGAGCGTGATCTCGACCTCGACCGTCCCGGAGTCGGGGTTCTCCTCGTCGAGAAGGATGGGGCCCACCGTGCAGGCGCCGCCGTATTTGAGGGCCTGCTTCTCCTGAAACCAGCGATCCTCCTCCAGCTCCGCCTTGAGATCCTCGTCCTCCGACCACGCCTTCGCGTCCGTGTAGTTGAGGAGGACAACCTCGCCCAAAATGCGCCCCGCGTCCACGAGGCGGCGGACGCGGTTCTTGCTCTCAACATAGACGTTCACGCCTCCCTGGAGCCGCGCCTCGAAGGCGAACGAGAGGACGATCACGCTCAGCGTGATGAGAATCCAAAGCGCCATCAAAAGGGCCGAGCCGCGCCTCATTTCGAGCGTCCCCCCTTCGTGTCCTGCGCCCACGCCGCGCCGTCGAGCGACTGCTTGTGGAGGGGCAGGATGACCGAGCGCAAGAGCGGCACGCGCGTCTTCTGCGAGGCGTATTGCGGATCCTCCTTCAAGACGTAGAAGGTCAACTGCACTTGGTAGGGCAGCGCGTTTGTCGAGGTGAACTCGTCCTCGTAGGCGTCCGCCGACTCTTTCTTGGAGGCGGTGTCGGGCTTCGTCTCCTTGACGCGGCAGTTGAACCCCTCGACATCCTTGGCGATGAGCACGGGCGCGTAAAGCTCCTCGTTGTCGAAGGTGTAGGACTTTTCGTCGTCCGTCGCGGACGTCGCGACGACGCCCGCCATCGGGCGGACGCGCGCGTAGAGGCCCGTCCGCGAGATGCGCACGCCCCACGACGAGTCGCCCTCCTCCAGGACGCGCACCTGGACGCGGTGGAGCGCGTCGCCGGAGGCCTGGTCGCCCACGAGGGCGGAACCCGTCTTCGTCCACTCGATGACGTCGGACGAGCGCGGATCCTCGCCGTTGCCGTTGTCGACGAGGAGGAAGCCGAAGTCGGCGTTCTGCTTGCCCTCGTGCGGGTAGTAGGCGCCGCGCAACGCGCTCACGAGCTGGTCGAGCGCGTAGTCGGTCCGCTCCAGCCGATCCACGTAGTCACGCGACACGCGCCAGCCCGTCGTGATGGCGCGGTAGGTGGCGATGGAGACGGTCGTCATCAGCCCCAACAGGACGACGGCGAGCAGGAGCTCCAACAGCGTGAAGCCGATCCGTCTCACGACCCGCCTCCGCCTTTCGTGGGGTCGCGCCAGAGCGTGACGAAACTCTCCTCGTTCTTCTCGCCGCGAAACCGCGCCCCCCAGCGGACGGTGATCCGGACGCGGTGGAGGTAACCGAGACGCTTGAGGTCGTCCTCCGAGGGGTTCGCCTCCACGCGCTCGCGCGACCACGTGAAGCCGTGATACTTCTCCTGCTGCGCGCGCGTCAGCCGCGGCCCGTGGCTGCCCGCCACGATTTTCCACAAGTCGTCCACGCTCGCCTCGCGGACATCGAGGTCGTCCTCGGACTCGACCTCCGAGAGCGGATAGGCCATCTCGCCCAAGTCCATGACCTCCTGCGCCGTGACGAGGTCGGGCATCGTCTGCATGAAACGCTGGCTCTGCGAGAGCGAGACGAGAAGCCCCGCCAAGCCGACGCCGAGGATGATCGAGGCGAGCAACACCTCCAACAGCGTGAAGCCCGACCTCACGAGGCGGCCTCCGCGCGGACGCGCTCCAGTTCCTCCGACGCGGCCTCCCACGATTGGGTGCGGCGGTCGATCTCGTCCTGCAACGCGCGGACGGCGCGGTTCAGGGCGGCGAAATCCGTCGTCGGCGTCGGGTTGAAGAGTTCCTTCGACGCTTCGTCGAGTTCGCGTTGCAACTCGTCCACCTTGCGCTCGTCCTCCTCGATGCGCTTTTTCAACTCGCGCATCCGAGGGGCGAACTTCTCGCGCTCCGCCGCGCGTTGCTTGCGGAGTTCCTTGGGGCTCAAACGACGCGCCGAGGCGTTCGCCGCATCCGAGGCGTCCGCGCCCGCCCGCCCCTTCTCGCGCTCCGCTTTTTTCTCGCAGAAGTAGTCGTAGCCGCCGGGATACGACTGGATGCCCTCGCGTGTGATCTCCAAAACGGACGTCGCGACGGCGCGGACGAAGTCGATGTCGTGCGAGACAAGGAGGATCGTCCCCGTGTAGCGGCGCAGCGCGTCTTGCAGGAGCTGGCGACCGTCGAGGTCGAGGTGCGTCGTCGGCTCGTCCAAGAGGAGGAAGTTCGGCGCGGCGAGGAAGAGGCGCAGGAACGCGAGGCGGATCTTCTCGCCGCCGGAGAGGACGCCG
>CAVKTW010000193.1:0-4849 GCA_963659085.1 Candidatus Methanomethylophilaceae archaeon
CCAACCGTCGCCACTTTTTGCGCCATAGGGATAATTATACCAAATTCACGCGCGAGATGGGATGGAACGGAGGGAGAGCCGCCGCCAGACGAAGAGGCGGGAATGGCCGTAGGTGCGGTCGCGGAAAAGTTCCCACCCCGCGACATCCGCCACCTTCTGCGACGAGGCCGCCTCCGCGACGAAAAAGCCGCCGTCGGGGACGATCTCGGCGACTCGCGCCATCATCTCGCCAAGAGCGCCGCCCGCCCACAGGGCGTAGGGCGGATCGGCGAAGACAACCGAAAAGGAAGAACCCGTGGCGCGTGTGACATAAGCGAGCGCATCGCCCACAACGACCGTCGCGTTCGAGACGTTCAACGCGGCGACGTTCTCGCGGATCGCGCAGGCGTGGCGCGTGTCTTTCTCAACGAGCGTCACGCTTTTCGCGCCGCGTGAGACGGCCTCCAAACCGACAGCGCCCGTCCCGGCGAAGAGATCCAGAAAATCCGCGCCGGGGAGAACGCCTTGAAGGATGCTGAAAAGAGCCTCCCGCACGCGCTCCTCCGTCGGACGCAACGCACCCGACTTCGGCGTTTTCAAAACACGCCCGCGAAAAATCCCGCCCGCGATCCGCATGGCCGTCAAAGCTCCGAGATCATGACGTCCGCGCCCTTGGGGAGGAGAAGCTCCAGCTCCGCGCGTGTCTCCCGGTCGAGGACAAGCCCCCGCGACGCCCAGAACGAGCGGATCGGCAGCGTGACCTCGTAAACGCCGTCCTCGCCCGTCACGTCCCTCAAATCGTATCGCTTGAAGAACTTGCCGTTCAACTGCAAATCGGCCGTCCGCGTCCGGCGGCGGACGGCGAGCGAGAAGCGCGGGTGGTTGAGGACATAAAGCTGCTGCCCGGGGCGGATGGTCTCGACATCGCGGCCGTCGTTCAATTTCACGAGCGACGCGAGCGTCGAGCCGTGCTCGTAGGCGATGCGCGAGGCCGACTGCCCGCTCTTGACCGTCACCTGCGTGACCCACTGGGCGCACTTCATCGAAAAGAGCCTGTGCATGTTCAAGTCGCCGAGCCGACGCGCCAAGGCGTCGTCGATGTCGGCGACGGGCGAGCCGGGGAGGGCGCGGAGCTGCTCGATGGTGGAGACGGCCATCTCGACGTCGCGCGCGCGCTCCGCCGCCTGCAAACGCAGAAGGAGGTTGCGGACTTTCGGCGCGCGCTTCTCAAGGCTCGCCACGGGCGGCGGCAACGAGGCCGCCGGGGACGCCTCCGCCTCAACGGCGGTTGCCTTCGCGGGCGCGGCGACCGGCGGTGTCACGCGCTCGGCGACCGTCCCCTCGGCCGCCGCCTCGGACTTCGCCTGACGCAGCCTCTTCACGAGCGTCCACGAGAGCGAGACGAGCGACAACAAGACAACGACGAAGACGACGCGCCCCAAAAAGGAAGACTCACGGTCTTCGGGGCGCTTCGTCCACTCGACGCCATACTTGCCGCGCTCGAGCATCTCAAAGGCTTACTTCTTCGCCTCGTCTTGACCGACCACGCCCGACACGCAGCTGCGCGCGATCTCGACGGTCGTGCCGGGGCAGAGCTCGACCTTGAACGTCTTTTCCGTCGCCTCTTGGATCGTGCCCATCAGCCCGCCCGCGAAGACGATCTTCGCGCCGGCGCGGAGTTCCTCGATCATCTTGCGGCGCTCACGCTCCTTGCGCTGCTGGGGGCGGATCATCATGAAATAGAAGATCGCGAGGATGAGCAGCATCGGGATGAGCATGCCAAGGCCGGAGGCCTGCGCCGGCGCGGCGGCGGCCGCGTCGCCAAGGAGAAGTGGAAGGTTCATTTTTTTCAGTCCTTTCGTGTGGTCTTGTTCAAGGGGTGGAGGCCGCGCGACAGGCGCGAACCTCCGCGAGAAATTCAGGGAACGCGTCCGCGTCGAGCGCCTGGCGCATCTCGGCCATGAAGCGGTTGAGCGCGTAGACGTTGTGGATCGTCAGAAGCCGCAACGCGAGGAGCTCGTGGCACGCGAAGAGGTGGCGGATGTAACTGCGCGAGTAGGTTTGGCAACACGGGCACGCGCACCCCGCCTCGACAGGGCCGTGGTCGAACGCCCATTTCGCCGCCTTGATGGCGACGTTCCCCCGCCGCGTGATCGCCGTGCCGTGGCGGGCGATGCGCGTGGGCAACACGCAGTCAAACATGTCCACGCCACGCGCCACGCACTCGGCCATTTGATGGAGGACGCCCAACCCCATCACGTAGCGGGGCCTGTCGCGGGGGAGCGCGGGCACGCTCGCCTCGACGGCCTGATACATCGCCTCCTCCGGCTCGCCGACGGAGACGCCGCCGACCGCGTAGCCGTCGAAGCCGATCTCGACGAGGGCGCGGGCGCAAGCCTCTCGGATGTCGTCGTGGACGCCGCCCTGCACGATGCCGAAGACGAGCTGGCCGTCGGCGTGGGGCGCGTCCTTCGAGCGACGCGCCCAGCGGAGCGTCCTCGCCACCGACGCGGCGGCGCGGTCGCGGTCGCACGGGTAGGGCAAACACTCGTCGAGCACCATGGCGATGTCCGAGCCAATCGTTTTCTGCATCGCCATCGACTCCTCCGGCCCCAAGAAGACGGCGTGTCCGTCGATGTGCGAGCGGAAGTGGCAACCCGCCTCCGTGAACGAGCGCATCTTCGAGAGCGAGAAGACCTGAAAGCCGCCGGAGTCGGTGAGGATGGGCCCGTCCCAGCGCATGAAGTTGTGAAGCCCCCCGGCGGCGGCGATGACCGCGGGTCCCGGCCGCAACAGAAGGTGGTAGGTGTTCGCAAGGACGACTTGCGTGTGAAGGTCGCGGAGGTCGCGGGGCTCCAACGACTTCACGGAGCCGAGCGTGCCGACATCCATAAAGACGGGCGTCTCGACGACACCGTGAGCCGTCACGAGGCGACCGCGCCGCGCCTTTGTCCGCGTGTCCTCCTTGAGGATCTCGAATGTCTTGGGGGGAGGCGTCATGCGGCGGAATCCGTGCCAGAACTTGTCAGCCCCGTCTGCCGCAGGAGGGCGTCGATCTCGGGGTCGCGCCCCCGGAAGAGGCGGAAGACCTCCAACGCCGACCGCGAGCCGCCCAGCGCGAGAATCGTCTCGCGGTAGGACGCGCCCTTCTCGCGCACGGCCGTGTCATCGGCAAGCCCCGCCTCCTCGAACGCGCCGTAGCAGTCCGCGCTCATGACCTCCGACCACTTGTAGCCGTAATACCCGGCGCCGTAGCCTCCCGCGAACAGGTGCGTGAAGGCGTTGAGGAAGGCGTCCTCCTCCACGAGCGGAATGCCGAAGTGGCGGAAGACGCGCGTTTTCAAGTCTTGCGGGCTCGCGTCGCCGCGACGCGCCCGCGCCGCGAAATCCGCGCCGTGCAGGAGGAGGTCGACTTTCGCGAACGCCAGTTGGCGGCGGCAGAGGGAGGCCGCGCGGAAGTTCTTCGCGGCGCGGACTTTTTTCTTCAAGTCCGCCGGCACGGTGATGCCGGTGCGGTCGTCGAGGCACCAGTTCTCCATGAACTGGCTCGCGACCTCCACCGCGTCCCACTCGACGAGGTTGATGCCCGCCGCGTCCTCGTCGTCGACGCGCGTGAGCATCTGCTGGAGGGCGTGGCCGAACTCGTGGAAGAGCGTCTCGACCTCGCGGAACGGGAGGAGGCATTTCCCCGCCGCGTCGCGCAGGGGGAAGTTCGTGCAGACGACCGCCACGGGACGCTCGACGAGAACGCCGCCCGCCACGCGCCTGTTCCGCAGCTCGTTCATCCACGCGCCGCCCGATTTGAGACCGTTGCGGACGAAGGGGTCGAAGTAGAAGTTCGCAACCGTCTCCCCCTTCTCGCGAACCTCGAAGAAGCGGACGTCCTCATGCCAGACGGACGGCTTCGCCGCGCCCACGCATTCGCGCACCTCGATGCCGAAGAGGACGCGGGACATCTTGAAAAGCCCCGCCAACACATCCTCCAACTCGAAGAACTTTTTGAGGTCTTCCTCGCGATAGGCGTATTCGCGCTCGCGCAACCTCTCGGCAAGGTAGGCGACATCCCACGGCCTCACGTCCTCGCCCAACGCCCGATCCTCTTGAGCCGCCTGAACGGCGGTCGCCGCGTCGAGTTCGTCGATCATCTTGAAGACCGCCTCCACCGAGGGTGCGCACTTCTGCGAGATCGAGAGCGTCGCGTAATCGGGGAAATCCAAAAGCGAGGCCATCTCCCCGCGCAGGGAGAGGATCTCGTCGATCCGCGCCGCGTTCCCCGGTGCGCGGGAGACGCGCGCGCGGAGAAGCTTCTCGCGCACCTCGCGGTCGGCGCAGTGCTTCATCGTCTCGGGATAGGCCGCGTCGTCAATCGTGTAGGTCACGCCGCCCTTCTCATACGAAAACGATTTCGTCGCGTCAAGGACGGCGTTCGAGAAGTCCGTCGCGAGCCGGGAGAGGCTTTGCGCGATCTCGTTGAACCGCGCGCGTTTCGCGCCGTCCAAGGCGACGCCGGAGAGCGTGGCGGACTCGATCATCTTCTCCAAGATGCGCCGCCGCGTCGGTGTGAGGGACGCATCGGCGGACAGAACGCCCTTCGCGATCTCGTAGAGCCGCATGGACTGCCCCACGCGCAGGGAGAAGGCGACGACGCTGGGGCGCAACGACTCCTCGGCCTCGCGCCACGCCTCCGAATTCATCACGCTCAACACGTGGCCGATCAAGCCCCACAGGCGGAAGACGGGGCGCGTCGCCTCGTTGAGGACGGGGACGAACGCCTCGAACGTGGTCGGGCGCGCGCCCTCCAACGCCGCAACTTTTGCCTCCGCCTCCCGCAGGTGGCGCGGCAGATCCCGCAAGGCGACCTCAGGCGTCA
>CAVKTW010000194.1:0-11039 GCA_963659085.1 Candidatus Methanomethylophilaceae archaeon
TCATCGACGCGATGATGAAGATCCACCAATACGGGATCATGTCCGCCCCGACGCTCGCGCAGGCGGCCGGCGTGGAGGCGATGGATCACGGCGACGCGGACGTCGCCCGGATGCGCCGCGAATACCGCCGCCGCCGCGACTTCCTCGTGCCGGCTCTGAACGCGATGGGACTGAAGACGTTGATGCCGAAGGGCGCGTTCTACGTCTTCGCCGACATTCGCGGGACGGGGCTCTCGGACGAGGACTTCGCGCTGAAGCTCTTGAACGACTACGCCGTCGCCGTCGTGCCGGGCGGCGCGTTCGGGACAAGCGGCGCCGGGTTCGTGCGCCTCTCCTACGCGACGAGCCTTGACCACCTCCGGGAGGCGGTCGCCCGGATGGAGGCGATGGTGCGCGCGACATGAGGTCGAAGTTCCTGCCTTTCGAGATCCTGTTCGAGGATCAAGACCTCCTCGTCATCGACAAGCCGGAGGGGCTTCTCTCGACGCACACCGCGCTTCGGGGGCGCGCGCGGCGCGAGGGGCAGCTGACGGCGGAGAACCTTCTCAACGCCTACGTCCGCAAGGGGCAGCGGCGCAGCGCGAAGCGCGTTTTCCTCGTCCACCGCCTGGACCGCGAGACGAGCGGCGTGATGATGTTCGTGAAAAACGGGGCCCTCGCCGAGGCGGTGCGCGAGCGGTGGAACACGCTCACGCGGAAAATCTACCACGCGCGTGTGGAGGGCGTGCTGGAGGCGGAGACGGGCGTCTTCGAGAGTTTTTTGGACGAGGACGACAAGACGTTCCGCGTGCGGAGCGTCGCGCCGGGCGGTCGCGGCAAGAAGGCGAAGACCTTGTGGCGGCGCGTCCGCGTCGAGGGGGATGAGACGCTTGTGGAGGTGTCCCTGAAGTCGGGGCGCAAGCACCAGATCCGCGTCCACTTCGCCGAGGCGGGCCATCCCGTCGTGGGCGACCGCCGCTACGGCCACGGGAAGGGGCGCGAGCTCTGCCTTCGGGCGGTGCGGCTCACCTTCACGCATCCCTTCTCGTCAAAGCGCTTCGTCTTTGAAGTTCCCGACAAGCCTTTCTTCACACGCCCCTCAAACCCTTCAAAGGAGGAATCCTCATGAATTGTGTTTTCTGCGCCCTCTCGTCGGGGGAGTTGCCGAGTTTCAAGATCTACGAGGACGAAGCCGTCTTCGCCTGCCTCGATGTGAACCCCTTCGCGGCGGGTCACGTCCTCGTCATGCCGAAAGTCCACGCCGCGACGCTTTTGGAGACGCCGGACGACGTGTTGGCGGCGGTCATCGTCCGCGTCAAGAAGATCGCCGCGCACGTTTGCCGCGTCCTCGCGTGCGACGGGTTCAACATCCTTCAGAACAACGGCGAGGCGGCCGGCCAGACGGTGCGCCACCTCCACTTCCACATCGTGCCGCGCCGCGCGGGGGAGGCTCTTTCCTTTGAAAACCACAAAGGCGACCAGGAGGCTCTCAAGGCTCTGGCGGCGAAACTGTGTATGACGCCCACTGCCATGTGAGCGCGTCCGAGGCGCGTGTCTCCGAGATTCTCGTGGGGCGCGATGTCTTCGGCCTCCATCCGTGGGAATCGCTTGACCGCGCGGAGGAAGATCTCGCCCGCGACGTCGCCGCCCTCCGCGAGACGCTCCTCGCCCATCCGCACGCGGGCGTCGGCGAGATCGGCCTCGACCGTCTGCGCGTCCGCGACATCCCGCCCGTGATGGAATGGCTCTTCGAGGCGCAACTGGCCCTCGCGTTCGAACTCAACCGCCCCGTCGTCCTCCATGGCGCGAAATGCTGGGGGCGCGTCGTTCGGGCGATTCACGCGGCGTGGGAGAAAACGCCCCCGCCGCCTCGCGTCGCCTTTCTCTTCCACGGCTTCTCGCGCGCGGGCGGTCTTCTGGACGAGATCGTCGCCTTGCGCGGCTTCTTCTCGGTGGGGCCCGCCGTCCTCAACGCGCACGCCGTCAACTACCGCGCGCTCGTCAAATCCCTCCCCCTCGACCGCCTCCTCGTGGAGACGGATCGGACGCGCGAGAACGCGGCGGCGTGTCCGCCTGTGGAGCGCGTCGTGGAGGAGCTCGCGCGTCTGCGGGGACTTTCCGCCGCCGATCTTGAAAAAAAGACGGACGCGAACACGCGGGCGTTTTGGGGGCTTTAATTGAATGCTCAACCATCCGCCGATTCCTTCGTCTCGCTGTGGTTGGGAACTGGAAAAAAGGGGTTGGATTTTGGTATAATACTTCCCAATGGCACTCTTTGTTCCAAAAGACAGGCGCTCGCTGTTCCGCCAATTCCTTGGCGGGATGTATGACGCCGTTGTGATCACCGACCCGAACGGACACATCCTCGACATCAACGCCCGCGCCACCGAGCATTTCGGACGGGACCTCGAGGACGTCCTCGACCAGCCGATCTCGCGCCTCATCCCCGGGCTCCAGCCCGACGTCGTCCAGCGCATCCGCAAGGGGATCGAGGGCGACCGGCACGTCATGATCAACGCCAACGGGCAGAACCGCGCGGGCGAGAAGTTCGCCTGCGAGGTGACGGTCTCCGTCATCGACTTGATGAACCCCGGCGACCTCGTGTTCACGATCCGCAACATCGAGAAGCGCCGCGCCATGATGACGCTCTACCGCTCGAAGGAGAACGCCTTCGACCTCTCGCCGTCGCCGCTTTTCGTCGCCGACGAGAAGGGCCGGCTCGTCGCGGCGAACGCCGCGTTCCTGTCCGCCTTCCGCCTTCAAGACATGGCGCAGGCGCAGGGGACGGACGTGGCGGATCTCCTCCGGGACGACGCTTGGCGCGACGCCCTCGCCCGCGCCCTCGCCGGCGCGCGCGTCTCGATCCCCCTCGCGTCGCTCGGCAAGACCCTCCATCTCGCCCCCAACGCCGTCGGGCGCAAGACGGTGGGCGTCGTGGGCGCGTTGGCGGGAGAGAAATAGATGCTGCGCGTCCAGTCCTCCGACCCGCGCTCCCTGCAGGACTTCCTCGCCAAGCGGCTCTCCCTGTCGCGGCGCGCGGCGAAGGAGATTCTCGACGAGCGGCGCGTCTGGGTCAACCGCGCGTGCGTTTGGATGGCGCGCGCCGCCCTGCGCGTGGGCGACGTCGTCGAACTCTCGAAGGCGTTGACGAAAGCCCCCGTCAAGTTCCACGCGCGAATCCTCTGGCAGGACGGCGACTACCTCGTCTGCGACAAGATGGCGGGGCGGCTCTCGTGCGGGGACGACGAAAGCGTGGAGGCCTTTTTGCGCGCGCAGGAGAACTGCTCCGCCCTCGCGGCCGTCCACCGCCTCGACCGCGACACGACGGGGTGTTTGCTCTTCGCCAAGAACGCCCGCGCCAAGAACGCGGCCATCGAGGTCTTCAAGACGCACCGCGTCCTCAAAGTCTACCACGCGATTGTCGCGGGGCGCTTCCCCGTCGCCCACCAGCGCATCGACGCGCCCCTCGACGGCGAGGCGGCGCGTTCGGTCATCACGCGCGAGGCGATGGGATCCGAGGCGACGCTTCTGCGCATCCGCTTGGAGACGGGGCGGACGAACCAAATTCGCCGCCACCTCTCGAAGATCCGTTTTCCCGTCGTCGGCGACCGCGTTTTCGGGCTCAAGAACGCGCGGGACGCACGGCTTCTCCACGTGCCGCGCCAAATGCTCCACGCCTCCACGCTGGAGATGCCCCATCCGCTTCTCAAAGGCGAGACGCTCCGCGTCCACGCGCCGCTCCCCTCGGATTTCAGGTCGGCCTTGAGCCTGTTCGGCATGGGGAGGCGCGCGCGGTGAGAATCGGCTTCATGGGTTCTGCCTGCGGCTCGGTCGAGAGCCTCCGCGCCCTCCTGCGCGAGGATTCGTTCGAGGTTGTCGGCGTGGTCACGCAGCCCGACCGCCCGGCGGGGCGCGGCAAGACGCTGACGCCGTGCGCCGTGGCGAAGTTCGTTCAAGAGCGCGATCTCGCCATCCCCCTGCTGAAGCCGGAGCGCGTGAACGCGCCCGAGGTCGTCCACGAGATCGCCGCGTGGAAGGCCGACGTCCTCGTCGTCGTCGCCTACGGGCAGATCCTCAAAAAGCCGCTTTTGGAGTTGACGCGCTTCGGGTGCGTCAACTGCCACTTCTCCCTCTTGCCGAAATACCGCGGGGCCGCGCCCGTCGTCGCGTGCTTGGAGGAGGGCGACCGCCTGACGGGCGTGACGGTCATGCAGATGGGCGAGGGGCTGGACGACGGGCCCATCCTCCTCCAGAGCTACGAGCCCATCTACCCCGACACGACGGGCGGAGCGTTGATGGACGACCTTGCCATCGCCGGCGGCGTCGCGCTCGCCAAGGCGTTGCGCCTGTTGGCGGCGGGGCGGCTGCCGAAGCCCGTGCCGCAAGACCCCCATTTGGCGACTTACGTCAAGAAGCTCAAGAAGAGCGACGGCCTCATCGCGTGGGACAGCCCCGTCCTGGAGATCGAGCGGCGCGTCCGCGCGTTCAATCCGTGGCCGGGCTCCTACACCTTCCTGCCTCCGCATCTTCGCAAGAAGGGGAACGCAGGCCGCCTCGTCGTCTTGCGCGCGAAAATGATCCGCCTTCAGCCCGGGTGGGAGAAGGCCCGCCCCGGAACGCTCCTCGCGCTCGACCGCGCAGGGCCGATTGTCCGGTGTCACGACACCGCGCTTCAGCTCTTGGAGGTCAAGCCCGAGGGGTCGTCGCGAATGGACGGGGGCGCGTTCGCGCGCGGACGGCCCTTCGTCGCCCTCAAGGACGAATTCCTCCCATGTTGAAGAACACCCTCCTCCTTCTCGCCCTCCTTCCCGCGAGCCTTCTGTCGGCGGCGCCGGCGGAGATCCGCATCGACTTGAAGCTCGACGCCTCCGACTACATCGTGGGCGAGCGGATTCGCGCCGTCGTGGACGTCGTCAACTCCTCGCCCGACGTCATCGGCGTGGGCGGACGCTTCCGCGTTTGGGAGGGCGCGGGGTCGAACCGCGTCCTCAAGGCGACCTACGATGTCCAAGACCGTCTGTTCGTCGAGGTTTTCCGCGCCTCGTCGGGCGAGCAGCTCGCCACCATCGCCACGCGCCCCTTCGTCGCCGACTTCGCCATCGAGACGGGCGAGGGGCAGAAGCTTGAGACGTTCCTCGCCGACCATTACGCGCTCAACGAGACGAGCCGCTTTCTCGCGAAGCCCGTCCTCGTCCACCGAGGCGTCCGCTTCGAGGGGCAGCCGCGCGCGTTCGACATCGTCGAGGGCGTCCGCGCCGGCGTCTCCCTCCAGATGTTCTCCGCCCAAAAGGATCTCCAGCGCGAATTCGAGCTCGTCTATTGGTCGAAGGATCGCGGCGAGCATTTGTTCCTCAAGGCGCGTGACCTCGCGCCCGCCGAGAAGAGGTGGCAGACCTACGACTTGGGCCCCATCCTCCGAATCGACAAGCCCACGCTGAGCATCCTGCCGTCGGGCGAGATCGTCGTCCTGCACCGCCTCAACCAGGATCAGTTCATCCGCACGGAGTTCTGGTCGCTGCCCGGCGACTACGTCTACCGCTCGCAGATGCTCGTGCGCGACCCCGCCACGGCGGGGACTTCGCGCGTGCGCGAACTCTACAAGGATCGCGGCGTCGCGCCCAAAAAGAACCCGTGGTGGAAGTTTTGGTGAGATGACGATCCTCGGCATCGAGACGAGTTGCGACGAGACGGCCGCCGCCGTCGTGCGGGATGGACGCGAGGTTCTCTCGAACGTCGTCTACACGCAGATCCCCCTCCACCGCCCCTACGGCGGCGTCGTCCCCGAGATCGCCTCCCGCGCGCACGTCGAGAAAGTGGGCGAGGTTATCCGCGAGGCTTTGGCGCAGGGGCGGGCGCGGGCGGGCGCGGCGGTCGATGCCGTCGCCGTCACCTACGGCCCAGGCTTGGCGCCGGCCCTGCTCGTGGGGCTTCACGCCGCGAAGGGACTCGCGAAATCCCTGCGCGTGCCGCTCATCGGGATCAACCACTTGGAGGCGCACCTCCATTCGCCGTTCCTCTTCGACGCGGGCTCGTCGCCCGCGTTGCCGCCGCCCGAAGAGCTGATGCCGGCCGTGGGGCTTGTCGTGAGCGGCGGGAACACCCTCTGGGGTCGCATGGACTCCTACGGCCGCTACGACGTGATGGGCGAGACGCTCGACGACGCGGCGGGCGAGGCGTTCGACAAGGCGGCGAAAGTGCTGGGGCTGGGCTACCCCGGCGGGCTGAAGATCGACCGCATTTCCTCGGCGTGGACGGGCGCGTTCCTGCCGTTCCCCAAGGGGCGTCCGCGCGCGGGCGTCTCGGCGCTCGCGGGGCTTCCGGCGGAGTTGTGCGTGAGTTTCTCCGGCCTGAAGACGGCTTTGCTGCGGCACGTCGAAAGCCACCCCGACCTCCTCGACCCCGCCGCGCCGACGCGCGACTTCGGCGGCTACGCCGTGTCGGAGGCGGTCGCGCAAGTCGTCGCCAGCTACCAGGAGGCCATCGCCGACGCGCTCGCCGACAGGACGCGCGAGGCCTTGCGGCGCGGCTCGTTCAAGGCACTCCTCTTCGGAGGCGGCGTGTCGCTCAACTCGCGCATCCGCGCGAAGTTGGAGGCTGTCTGCCGCGAGCGCGGCGTCCGCCTCTGCGTGGCGCACAGGACGTTCACGGGCGACAACGCCGCGATGGTCGCGGGTCTCGCCGCGTGCGCGTCCGCGCGTTCGTGCGACGCGATGGAACTCGACGTGAACCCCAGCCTTGCCATTGGTTCGCGGCCGTGGAAGGGGGATGTGTGACGGAACTCGTCGTCATCTCCGCCGCCGATGAACGCGCCCTCGTCGAGACGATTGACCGCCTCCTCGCCTACCTCAACCGCGTCGGCGACGTCCCGCTCCTCCACGTCGCCCTGACGTGCGCGCGGATGAAGGGCCCGCAAGTCCTCTCGCTCGTCGTGCGGGACGTGGACGACCTTCGCGCGCGCCTCGACTCCGTGCGGACGCGCCTTGCCGCGCCCTCGTGCGAGCGCATCCGCGACAAGAGCGGCACCTACTTCTCGCGGCAGCACCTCCTCGGCGACGGCGCGGCGAAACTCGCGTTCGTCTACCCCGGCGTCATGGGCTTCTACCCGGACATGCTGCGCGACCTCGTCATCGAGCACGACGTCTGCCGCCATGCGTTCGACGAGCTGGAGGAGGCTCTCAAGGACAACGCGGCGTTCACGCCCTCCTCCTTCGTCTTCCCGCCGGCGCCCTACTACCGCCACGACGCGGACATCTACTCGTCCGGGGCCTACGCGCAGTCCCTCGTCGCGACGTATGCCGCCTGCGACGCCCTGACGCGCCTTTTGCGGCAGTTCGGCGTGACCCCGGACGCGACGGTCGGCCTCGCGGGCGGCGACCTCGCCGCGATGGTCTGCTCCGGCGCGGCGGGCGAGATGCCCATCCGCCCGACCCGCGTCGCCATCGTCCGCGAAATCTACCGCATCGTCGATCAGGCCGTCGACCGCGGAGGCCTCCCGAAAGTCGTCATGGTGAGCGTCTTCCTGCGCGAGGGGGACGACGCGGACGCGCTCGCGCGCCTCTTCCCGGCGGGTCGCGCCTTCCTCGCCGTCGATTTCTCGCCGCGCCAGAAGACCTACGCCATCGTCGAAGAGGAGGCGCCCGCCGTCCTCGCGCGTCTCGCGGACGCGGGCGTCCGCTTCATCAAGCTCGCGCTCGACCGCCCGTTCAACACGCCGCTGTGCCAGCCGCTCGTGCCCGTCGTCCGCAAGTTCGCCTCGGCGTGGCTGACGCGCGCGCCGTCCTGCGACGTCTATTCCTGCGCGGCGGCCTCGCGCCTCGACGGGGGGCTCAAGGCCCTGCGCGACGACACGGCCTCGCGGTGGGCGCAAAGCGTCCGCTTCCGCGAGACGATTCTCAAGATGCACGACGAGGGCGTCCGCGTCTTTTTGGAGGTGGGGCCCCGCGGCTTTTTGACCTCGGCGGTCGAGGAGACGTTGAAGGGGCGCGACCACGCCGCCCTCGCGCTCAACGCCATCCACCGGCCCGGCCGCCTCCAGTTCCAGCTCGCCCTCGCGCAGATGCTCGCCCTCGGCGCGGACATCGACCTCGCGCCCTCGCTGGAGGCGCGCGGCGGCAAGACGCTCGACCTCAACTCGACGCTCGCCTTCGACATCCGCAAGGACTCCGAGATGCGCCTCTCCCGCGCCTTCCCCCGGCTGACGCTCGTCTCGCACGAGACGGCGCGGTCGGCCGCGAGCTTCCTCGCCGAACCCACGCGGCGCGGCCAGAAGGCCGCCCTGCGGGCGGCGGCCATCGCGCGGCAGGAGCGCCGCCAGCGGCAGTTCGACTTCGGCGCGATGAACCCGCTCATCTCCGACGCCGACACGCTCTCCCAGACGCCGGGCGTCTCGCTGGAGATCGCCAAGGAGATCCGCCTCTCGGAGTGGCCGTTCGTCGCGGACTTCGCGCTGGGGACGAGCCAGGTCTCCTACGCGAACCCGGAGTTGACGGGTCTCGTCCTCCTGCCCGTCCCCGTCGCCGTCGAGATGATGGTCGAGGCGGCCTCGTGCCTCTCGCCGAGCCGATCCGCGATCCGGATCGAGGATTTCGTCACGCGGCGGAACCTCGTCTTCGGCGACGACGCGACGCTCGCCGTCTGCGTCCGCGCCGAGCGCATCGCCTCGTCGCGCGCGGGCGAGATCGCCGTCAAGGTTCTGATCCGCGAGAACACGAAAGAGAGCGTCTACACGTGGCCGCCGATGGAGGCGGTCATCGTCTTCGCGGCCGAGCGTCCGCCCGCCGAGCCGATGTCGGTGACGCCCCTGTCGAAGCCGCGCAGCGTCCACTGGACGGGGCGCGAGATCTACCCGGCGCGTCTGTGCTCGGGCCGCCGCCTGCGCGGCGTCACGTTCGTGGAGGCGTGGAGCGAGTCGGGTCTCGACTACCAGGTGCAGGTCCCCCCGCACGCGGGGAACATCACCTTCACGCGCTTCCCGCTCTGGGTCGTCGACCCGCTCCTCTTGGGGATCATCGTCAGCGGCTTCGCCCTGTGGCGCAGCCACGAGCGGTTCGCGGGGGCCTTCTCCCTGCCGCTTCGGATGCGCCGGATGACGCTCCCCGCCGCGTGGCCGGACGAGGCGGCCACCCTCAAGTGCTACCTGCGCCTCACGAGCGTGACGCCCGAGACGCAGCTCTGCGACGTGTCGGTGACGGACGGCAACGGCCAGGAGCTGACGCGCATCTCCGGCTGGGAGGAGGTGACCGAGCGCGTCCCCGTCGAGTTCTGCCAGTTGATCATGCAGCCGCCGCTCGCGTTCCTGACGCAGCCGCTGGGGCTGGAGTTCCTCGGCGAGCCGGCGACGGACGTCTCCTCGGCGTTCGTCACGGACATCCCCTACGCGCTCTTCACGCGGGACGGCGGCGAGCTTTGGCTTCAGATCATCTCGCGCCTCGCCTTGAGCGAGTCGGAACGCGCGGCGTTCCGCGACCTCTCCGGCTCCGTGCCGCGCCGCGTCGAGTGGCTCTTCGGGCGCATCGCCGCCAAGGAGGCGGTGCGGCGGTTCTTGAAGGATTTCTACCAGGCCCGGTGGAGCGACGCGGACGTCGCCATCTACCCCGACAAGGACGGCAAGCCGCACGCGCGCGGCGACTGGGAGACGTTCCTGACGACGAACTTCGACATCGCCATCGCCCACACCGCGCAGTTCGTCGTCGGCCTCGCGGCGGCGAACGCCCGCGTGGGCGTCGACGTCGAGTCGTCCTCGCGCGTCCTCTCGGACGAGTTCGTCGCGAGCGTCTTCACGATCGAGGAGCGCGACCTCGCGGCGGCGACCGTCGCCCCCGCGCAATCGTTCGTGCGCTTCTGGTGCGCGAAGGAGGCCGTCTCCAAGGCGCTCGGCACGGGCATCCGCTACAGCCCGCGCGAGATGAACGTCGTCTCCTACGTGCAGGAGGCGGGTCGGCTCGTCATGCACCTGAACGGCGCCTGGGTCGAGAAGTTCCCCGCCTTCCGGGGCCGCGACGTGACGGTGACGCTCAAGACCGTCCGCGACCACGCGCTGGCCTCGTGTTTCATCCCCTCCAGCCTGTTCACGCATGAGTCGCGATCCCTTTGACGAATTGAAACGGAAGAAGTCCCTCCCGGAGGGGCTGTGCCAACGCTTCCCCGACCGCGTCCTCGTGATGACGACGGATCGCTGCTTCGCGCGGTGTCCGCACTGCACGCGGACGTTCATCCTGGGGAAGGCGCCCCTCGCGGACACGAAGGCGAAAATCGCCGCGTGCGTCCGCTACGTGAGGGCGCATCCGAAGGTGCGCGACGTCCTCCTGTCGGGCGGCGACGTCCTGACGCTCCCCGACGCGCGCGTGTTCGACCTCGTGGAGTCGTTCGCCGCGCTGGCGCAGGTGGAGGTCGTGCGCATTTGCACACGCGCCCTCGTGGACGCGCCGACGCGCGTCACGGACGATCTCGCGGCGGGACTTTCGCGTTCGCGCAAGGTGTGGGTCAACGTCCACATCAACACGGCGGCGGAGGCTCTCCGCGCGCGCGAGGCGGCGGCGCGGCTTGTGGACAGGGGGCTTCCCGTCTCGTCCCAGACCGTCCTTCTCAAAGGCGTCAACGACACGCCGCGCAAGATGCTCGCGCTTTTGCAGACGCTCTCCGCCGCGCGAATCCGTCCCTACTACGTCTTTCAGTGCGACCCCATCGAGGAACTTCAGGAGAGGTTCGGCGTGAGTTTGGAACGGGCGCGGAAAATCGAAGAGTATTGCGCCGCGCGAATCGGGGGGCTGGCCCTGCCGCGCTTCGTCGTGGACAGGCCCGGCGCGAAACGGAAGATTCCCATTGAATGTCTTTCGAGTTGAGAACGAAAGATTCTTTTAACACAGAGGCACAGGGGCACAGAGACACAGAGTTTTTGGAGGAGGTGGAGATGGATGAGTTGATTGTTTTGACGGCGGCCAACCGTGCGCAGGCCGAGAGTTTCCGGGCGCAGTTGAAGGGACGGGAGAACATCCTCGTCGTCCCCGACCCCGGCGACAGGCGCGTTGGGTCCTTGGGCGCGACTGTGAACGTCCTGCGCC
>CAVKTW010000195.1:0-3000 GCA_963659085.1 Candidatus Methanomethylophilaceae archaeon
GCCGGCAGGACGAGGCGGGGACGCCGTGGTGCCTCACCGTCGACGCGCAGACCGTTCAAGACGGCACGTTCACCGTGCGCGAGCGCGACTCGATGGCGCAGACGCGCATGACCTACGACGAGTTCCTCGCGACCTTGGTCGCCGCGCTCGAGTTCTGACATGCGCGCGCTCCTCGCCCTCGGCCTCCTGGCTCTCGCCGGATGTCACTCCTACGACATCGTCCAGTCCAACATCTTCTCGAACGACGACGGGTTCGCCGTCCGCGTTGACTACGGCCGCGCCGCGAAGGATCACGTCAACACGTTCACAAGCCCCGTGACGGGCGAGGAGATGACCTTCAAGTCGCGCCTCGTCGTCGAGGTGACGCTTCCCGACGGGCAGTCGTTCGTCGCGTGGCAGGGCATGAACTTCCTCTCGTCGGGGACGCTCTACCAGACGGAGGACAAGTCGTATCTCACGCTCGTCCACGGCTTCACCTGCCGCATCTACGCGCACGACCCGACGCCGGCGGACCCCGGCCGCTACCGCGAGATCTACAGCGGCGTCCTCTGCGATTCGCCGAAGAGTTCCTACAAGCCCAATCCGAAGTGGCGGCGGTTGACGAAGGACGCGAACGGACGGTGGAAGTGAACGCGCTCGACAACATCCGCGTCGTCCTCGTGGGGACGCTCTACACGGGCAACGTGGGCTCCGCCTGCCGGGCGATGGCGAACATGGGGCTCAAGCATCTGCGCCTCGCCGCGCCCAACTTGCAGAACGACTGGTCGGAGGGCGAGCGGCTCGCCGTCCACGCGACCGACATCCTCGCCCGCCGCGAGACGTTCGCGACATTCGAGGAGGCGGTCGCCGACTGCGTCGCCGTCGTCGGCACGACGGCGCGTGAGGGGCTTTACCGCCAGCACGTGAAGACGCCGCGCGACTCGGCCGCCGACATCCTGTCGCTCGCCGCGACGGGGCCCGTCGCCATCGTCTTCGGGCGCGAGGACAAGGGGCTTCTGAACGAGGAGGTCGCGCAGTGCACGCACCTCGTCCGCATCCCGGTGGACGCGGGCTACACGTCCATCAATCTGTCGCAGGCGGTTCTCATCGTCGCCTACGAGCTGTTCACCGCGACGGGCGCTTACGAGATGCCGCGTGAGAAGTCGCCGCCCGCGCCGCAGGCGCAGAAGATGCAGCTCGTCAAGAACTGGGCGCGGATGCTCCGCGAGATCGGCTTCATGAAGGAGGAGCAGACCGACCACTTCATGCAGGGCTTCCACCGCGTCTTCTCACGCGGCGTGGTGACGCGCGACGACGCCGCGCTCCTCTTGGGCGTGGCGCGTCAGGCCGTCTGGGCGGCGAAAAAGAAGGAGGAGGCCTGATGGAGACGGTTCAGGAGAAGATTCACGCGCTCGCCCGCCGCGCCCGCCGCGCCTCGTTCGCCTTGGGGCAGTTGTCCACCGAGGCGAAGAACGAGGCCTTGAAAGCGGTCGCCGACGCGCTCGACGCGCACCGGGGGGCTATTGCCGAGGCCAACGCCCGCGATCTCGACAAGGCGCGGGCGGCCGCTCTCGCGCCCGCGCTCATCGACCGATTGACGCTCGACGAGGCGCGGATGGACGCGATGATCGCGGGCGTCCGCAAGGTCGTCGAGTTGCCCGATCCCGTCGGCGTCGTCCGCAAAACGATCACGCGCGAGAACGGCCTCACGATCAAGAAAATCTCCGTGCCGCTCGGCGTCCTCGCCGTCGTCTTCGAGAGCCGCCCCAATGTCTTCGTCGACACGGCCGCGCTGACGCTGAAGTCGGGCAACGCCGTCATCCTGCGCGGCGGCAAGGAGGCGTTCGAGACGAACGCCGCGCTGGCTCAGGCCGTGACGGAAGGGCTTAAGTCTCTCGCGTCCCCCGCCGATCTTGCCGACGCCGTCCTGTTCGTGGACACGCTCGACCATCAGGCCGTCACGGAACTCGTGCGGGCGGTGGGGCTTGTCGATGTCGCCATCCCGCGTGGCGGCGAGCGGCTCATCCGCGCGATGTGCGAGGCCGCGCTCGTGCCCGTCTTGAAGCACTACAAGGGCGTGTGCCATGTCTACGTGGACGAGAAGGCCGACCTCGCGATGGCGCTTTCGATCCTCGACAACGCGAAGACGCAGCGGCCCGGCGTGTGCAACGCGGCGGAGTGTCTGCTCGTCCACGAGCGGCTCGCGCCGCTCTTTCTGCCGATGGTTTTGGCGTGGGCGAAAGACAAGGGGGTGAGGCTGCATGGGGTGGAAGAGTGGAAAAGTGGAAGAGTGGAAGAGTGCGATAGCGTGGAAAAGTGGAAAAGTGGAAGGGTGGAAAAGTGCGATGGTGTGGAGACGTGCGGGGGAGAGGAGATTGATTGGGGGCGCGAGTTCCTTGCGCTTGAGATGAACGTCGGCGTCGTGCGGGATGTGGACGCGGCCATCGAGCACATCAACCACTACGGCTCGCACCACTCCGACTGCATCGTGACGAACGACGACGCGGCGGCGCGCGCGTTTCTGCGCGGCGTCGACTCCGCTTGCGTCTACCACAACGTCTCGACGCGCTTCACGGACGGCGCGCAGTTCGGCATGGGCGCTGAAATCGGCATTTCGACGGACAAGCTCCACGCGCGTGGGCCCATGGGGCTTGAGGAACTGACCACCTACAAATACGTGATCACCGGCGACGGTCTCATCAGAAAGGGTTGACATGGCGGAGAAAATCACAATGACGGCGGGGACGCTGCGCGTCCCGGAGAATCCCGAGATTCCTTTTGTCGAGGGCGACGGCACAGGCCCCGACATCACGCGGGCGGCGATGACCGTGTGGAACGCGGCCGTCGCGAAAGCCTACGGCGGCGACCGGAAGATTGCGTGGCGCGAGGTTCTCGCCGGCGAAAAGGCGTTCAAGGCGACGGGCGAATGGCTGCCGCAGGCGACGCTCGATGCGTGCCGCGAGGATCTCGTCTCGATCAAGGGCCCCCTCACGACGCCCGTCGGCGGCGGCATCCGCTCGA
>CAVKTW010000196.1:0-2340 GCA_963659085.1 Candidatus Methanomethylophilaceae archaeon
TTGACCATCATGAACGCGACGTGGTCGCCGAGCGGCACGGTCTCGAACGTGTTGGAGCGGAAGTCGCTCTTGACGAGCGCACCCTTCTCGCCGAACATCGAGGAGGCCTGGTCGAGGAGGCCGCAGGGGCAGCCCGCGAACGTGTGCTCCGCCTTCTGGCCGATCTTCGCGAGGGCGGTCTTGTCAAAGGACGTCCCGTAGAGCTTCTGGAACGCGAGCGCGGCGCACATCTCCAGCGCGGCGGACGACGAGAGCCCCGCGCCGAGGGGGATGTTGCCGAGGAACGCCGCCTTGAAGCCGTGCGGCGCGTTCTGGGGCTTGCCCTCGAAGAGCCAGTTGAACGTGCCGTTCACGTAGTTCTGCCACGTCATCTCCTTGGCGGGGGCGACGGTCTTCGTCGTGAAGACGGCCTTCTCCATCAAGTCGGCCGCCAAGAGCTCGCACGTGTCGTCGGCGGACGGGGCGATGGCGAAGAACGTCCCCTTGTCGATCGCCGCCGAGAAGACGTAGCCCTCGTTGTAGTCGGTGTGGTTGCCCAAGACCTCGATGCGCCCCGGCGCATACGAGACGATCTGCGGCTTGACGCCGAACGTCTTTTCAAACTTGGCGACGAGTTCGTCGTGGATGTCCTGATTCAACATGGCAAGGCCTCCTTGTTTAAGTTAGTTCGTCTTTTTGGATGGAATGGACAGGATGTGCGCGTAGACGAGCACGTAGGCGAAGAGCGCGATCGTCAGCCAGTAGCTGTTCAAGATGCCGATCGCGTCCGCGAGATACCCCTGCACGGGCAGGAGGACGCCGCCGAAGACGCAGGCCATGAAGATGCCAGAGCCCATCGGCACATACTTGCCAAGCCCCTCCGCCGCGAGGTTGAAGATCGCGCCCCACATGACGGACGTGCACGCGCCGCAGGCGACGGCGAAGCACATCGAAAGCGGGACGGTCTTGCCGAAGACGCTGACCATCTTCTCGGGCCCATACATCGCCGCGAGCATGAGCGCGATGCCGCCGACGGCGCAGCACGTCACCATCGTCTTCGAGGAGACCTTGCCGCCGATGACGCCGCCCAAGATGCGCCCGCACATCATGAGGAACCAGTAGACCGCGACGACCGACCCCGCGACGACCGCGCCGACGTAGCCGGGCGTCCCCTCCGCCGTCATGTAGAGGTTCGCCATGTTCGGGATGCCGCACTCGATGACGATGTAGAAGAAGATCGCGAGCGCGCCGAACGTGAAGTGGCGGTATTTGAGCGTCGCGGCGATGTCGCGGAGAACCGACGTCTCGCCGCTGAGGCGCGCCGCCTTCTCCTCCGCCGTCTCAAGGTGCGGCTCGGGGATCTTCGAGAGGGCGACGACGACGATGGCGACCGCGAAGATCGCCATCGCGATCTGGAGGGCGGGCGCCGCGTCGGCGACCTGGGCCTTCGCGACCTCGCCGCCGATCAGGTAGCCGAGGAGGATCGGCGCGATGGTGCCGCCGATGGAGTTCAAGGACGAGCCGAACTGGACGAGCTGGTTGCCCTTCTTGCCCTCGCCGCCGAGCGTGTTGAGCATCGGATTGACGACGAGGTTCAAGAGACACATCGAAAAGCCCGCGATGAACGCGCCCGTCACGTAGACGCCGAAGCTCTCGACGTAGCCGGAGAGCCACTGGACGCCCACGCCCGCGAAGCCGACCGCGCACGCGAGGATCGACGTGAACTTGTAGCCCTTGCGCTTCAGGATGAGGCCGCCGGGGATGCCCATGAAGAGGTAGGCGAAGAAGTTGGCGCACGAGCCGAGCTGGCTGGCGGCGTTCGAGGCTCCGAACTGGTTCTTGACGATCACCCCCATGGAGCCGGCGAAGTTGGTGACGAACGCGATCATGAAGAAGAGCGCGAACATCGTGACGATGGCGGCGATGTTCCGACTCGGCTTGTTTTCCGTTTCCATAGTGGTTTCCTTGTGTTTAATAATAGGACAATTATACCGAAAATCAAATCTATCGTCAACGCGGTCGATTCGCCGGGGCGGCCGCGAACTTCATCGCGTCCGATGATGTCGGCTCACGCCTTCTTCGCGGCCAAGCCATCTCGCACTCGTCCCCGATGCCGTCAGGCCTGTTGGTAGTAGAGGCTTTGGATGTCAAGCGGGAAGAGCGCCTCGCTGGGGGCGGCTTTCCGAACTTCATCCGCGAGCGCGGCCGCGCACGACGTCCAGCACAGCGGCACACCGAGTGCCTCCGCGACGCGGCGGGCATAGGGAAGCGAAGCCATGATGTCGGCGACGCGCGTCTCGCGCCCCAGGTTCGTGTTGTTGACGACACCCGTGAACGGCAAACGCCCCGCCTCCTCGATTT
>CAVKTW010000197.1:0-2613 GCA_963659085.1 Candidatus Methanomethylophilaceae archaeon
GTGACGGGCGATAACGCGACAGACCTTTATGTCTCCTCGCCGATCACGGAGGTGGATGGCGTCACTTACGCGAGCGGCTGTCGTGGGAATGTCGGCGTTTACAAGGCCGGTGCCGGCACGCTGCAGCTTTCGGCGACGAACTCGTGCTGCACGACGGGCGTTTTCAAGGTTGAGGCGGGCACGGTGCGTTTCCCGGCGAAGTCGGGTGGCGCGTTCGGCGCGTTGCAGGTGACGGGCGACGCGGTGATCGAGGTTGCCGCGAGCGCGCGCGTCACGTTTGACGCGTCGACCGAGATCGCGTGGACGGACGGCAAGAAGCTCGTCTTCACGGGCGACATGACGGGCAAGTCGGTGCGCATTGGCACGGACGCGAACGCGCTCACCGAGGCGCAGCTCGCGCAGATCGTCTACCGCAAGGAGAATGGCAAAGAGGTCGCCATGAGCCTCAACGCGGAGGGCTATCTGCAACCGCCCGCCAAGTCGCTGACGATCATTATTCAGTGAGAATGGCCGTGGGGAATGGCTGAGGGGAATGGCCGTGGAGAACATGAAGCGTTGGATTTGGGCGGTGGCGTTGCTCGGCGCGGTGGTGGCGCGGGGTGAGACGGTTGAGGAGGCGCGGGCGGCGCTCGTCGAGGGCGTGACGGCCATCGACGCGGGCGGCGGCGCGCTCCCCGGCGGCTTCGTCCTCACCTCGACAAACGCCTTTCCCCTCGCGACGTGCCGCAACCACGACGGCACGCTCGCCATCGCCGCCGCCGGCGCGTTCTTCGGCCACGGCAAGGCCGTCTTCCTCAACCACCCGAATGTCCTCACCTCGACCGACTTCAAGGGCGAGACGCGACGCTTTCTCCAAAACGCCGTCGCCTGGTCGGGCTTGTCTGCGCCCCGCGTTGGCGCGTTGCGGAGCGAGGCCATCGTGCGGACGCTGACGGCGGCGGGCGTCACGAATGTCGCCAACCTCGCGTCGCTCAATCTCGCCGACGTGGATGTCCTCGCATTGACGAGCCTCAAAAAGGAGGAAGTGCCGCTCGTCCTCGATTTCGTCCGCACGGGCGGGACGCTCATTCAGGCGTCGCTCGGCTGGGGCTTCCTCTACTTCGACAAGAACGCCTGCTTCGCGGAGGACTTCGTCGACAACCGCTTGAGCGGCGCGATGGGAGTCTTCATGACGGACGCGAGCGTCGGGCGCATTGGCGCGGGCTTCCCGATCCTCAAGGACGCTTTGCCGGCGGGCGTGGACGCGCGAAGCGCCCTCGCGCTCGTCGAGGGGGGCGACACGCTCGCGGACGCGACGGCGAAGCAAGTGGCGCGGACGCTCGCGTCGCTCATGAACGCGCTTTGGCGCGGCGCGGATGCGTCGCTTGAGGCGCGGCTTGACGCGCTCACCACGACACCTGAGGCCGCGCTCGTGCCCACGCCGGAGAAGCCGATCACCTACAAGACGCTGCCCGCGATGCTCGCGACCTTGAAGCGCAAGAACGCTTATTTGGCGGATCCGGAGAAAGTTTGGCCGGCCGATCCCGCGGCCGCCACCTATCCCGGCTTGGCGAAGGCGGGGGCGGCGAAGATCGAGAAGACGCTCGCTGTTGACTTGGCGATTCCGAAGTGGCACTCGACGGGCGTTTACGCCGTCGCGGGCGAGCCGATCACCGTGCGGATCGCGGCGGAGGCCGTCGGCAAGGGGCTGAAGGTTCGCGTGGGGACGACGGCGGACGACCTTTCCGCGAAGAGCGAATGGAAGCGGTTTCCGCTCGTCACGGTTGAGATTCGGCTCGTGAAGGGGGAGACGACGTTCGCCTCGCCGTTCGGCGGGCTTGTCTACATTGATGTTCCCTTCAACCTCACGGGCGCGGCGACGGTGGTGATTTCGGGCGGAATCATGGCTCCGTGGTTCAAGGCGGGGCGCGACACGAACGAGACGTTCATCCACGAGTGCGCGGAGACGTTCGCGCCGTGGGGCGAGATCGAGACGAAGGACTTTGTCGTCACCTCGCAGATCGAGGGGCTGCGCCGCGTGGACGACCCCGCGTGGATCGCGGACTTCTGGCAGAAGGTCATGGAGGCGGATCAGGATCTCGCGCAGTGGCCGGTGCGCAAGAGCCACGAGCGGATCTGCTCGGACGTCCAGCTGACGGGCGGCTTCCTCCACGACGGCTATCCCCTGATGAGCCACATCAACGAGGAGAAGTTCGACTGGGCGATCAACAAGGACTTGCTCGCGGCGGGCGAGGGCTGGGGCGTTTTCCACGAGATCGGCCACATGCACCAGAACCGCGACTGGACGCCGGAGGGGACGAGCGAGGTGACGGTGAACCTCTTCACGATCTACGCGCTGGAGCGCGTGGCGGGCGCGGACGTCCGCCGGGCGGGCTATCCGTGCGCGAGCGAGGAGGCGAAGGCGCGGGTGGCATCGTGGGTGCGGCGCGGCAAGACGTTCGCGGGCTTCAAGGGCGACTACTTCCTCGCGCTGGAGCTTTACGTGCGCATCAAGGAGGCGTATGGGTGGGGGGCTTACAAGCGGACGTTCGCGCACTACTTCGAGCCGTCGTTCAAGCGGCCGCAGACGGACGCGGAGAAGTGGAACGTGTTCGCGAGGACGCTGTCGCGCGA
>CAVKTW010000198.1:0-8089 GCA_963659085.1 Candidatus Methanomethylophilaceae archaeon
CCACTACCTCTATTGGGGCGTTGATGTCGGCAAGGATTCGCCATACGCCTTCAATTACGCCACGATCAAGGCCAAGGCGAAGGATAGCGACGCCTGGAGCAGCTACCTGAGCCTCTATGCGCCCAGCAGTAGTTCCTCCGCCGGCACAAAACTCTGTGCCAACAGTGAAATGAGCAAGGCCACGTCGGCGGGCAGCATCTTCGCGGGCGTGGACGGCTACGTGTTGACGGGCAGCCAGTTCTTGGTCGAGCTTTGGACGACGGATGCTTCCGCCAATGCGACCCGCGTGGCTTGGCAGAGCGTTGATTATGATAAGGTCAAAGGCAGCATCTTCAACGGCTTGAGCAACACGGGCTCGTCGGCGTATACCTTCACGCAGTTCGTCCCCGAGCCGACGAGCGGGCTTCTCCTCCTCTTGGGATGCGCCGCGCTCGCGCTCCGTCGCAAACAGAATGTGGCTTGATTACTCGGAAAGGCAATGAACATGAAGAAGTTGATCGCTTGTTTTGTGTGCGCGGCGTCCATCTCGGCGTTTGGCGCGGCGAATGATGTCCTCCTCACGTTCTCGTCCACGGGGCCCGACGCCTACGCGGACGGCACGACGGTGCTGGACGGCGAGTGCTACGCGCTCGTGTGGCTGCCGGCGGGCTCGGCGGGCTTCGCGTTCGCGGCGGACGGCACGGTGGCCGACCCCGCGCAGGGCGAGGTCGTCCTGACGGCGGCCGTCGCGAAGGGCGGACGCTGCCCGACCATCGCCTTCCAGCTGAGCGCGGATCTCGCGGGGGACTACGCGGGCGGCTCGTGGGCGCTTTACCTGCTCGACACGCGCAAGGTCGCGGCGGACGGCTCGGTCTCGCTCGCGGGCGTGGCCAACGGCCGCGCGAAGGCGGTGAACGCGGCGGGCCTCGTCGCGAGCGCCTCGGTGAGGGCGCAAGCCGCGAACGCGGCCTCCGCCCCCGCGTCCGTGGCGTCCGCCTCCGGCGCGACGGCCTCGCTGGCGTCGGCCGTGCCGGCGGACGCGCCGACGCCGACCGTCAAGGGCATCAGGGTCGAGGGCGGGCTCGTCTACGTCACCGTGGGCAACACCGCGCCGTATCTGCAGTATAACCTGACGGCGGGCGACACCCCGTCGGATGTCCGCGAGGAGGGGGCGGCGCGGAATCCCGTCAACGGCGCGGCCTCGGCGGACGAGGACGTCATCCTCGTCGCGCCCGCGAGCGCGAACGGGGGCTTCTTCCGCGTCGAGCGCAACTAAAAGCCTGCCGTCGCCGGCGCGTTGAGAGTCGACCTTTCGCCGTGTTTTTATGCTATAATCTTCCCTTATGGCGAAACGGGAAGATTATGAAAAGGCTCTCGCGCGCATCCGCTCGGCGAAGCGGATTCTCCTGTCGGGGCATTTGAGCCCCGACGGCGACTCTGTCGGCTCGATGATCGCGCTCGCGCGGCTGTTGCGCCAGGCGGGTCACGAGGCGTTCGCGACGGCGGACGTGAACGCCTTGGGCAAGATGTCGTTCCTGGAGGGCGTTTCCGAGATCATCCCCGTCCGCCGCCTACGCGCGTTCGCCCGCAAGAGGGGCGCGTTCGACCTCTTCATCGCCCTCGACAACAGCGGGATCGACCGCATGCCCCCGGAGGTGCGCCCCTTCGCCGAGAAGCTGCCCGTCCTCTGCATCGACCACCACGTCACGCACGACGCCCAGTTCGGCGTGGCGCGGATCGTCGACGCGGCGGCCTCCTCGACGGGCGAGCTCGTCTGGCGGTTCGCGAAGTGGAACGAGTGGCCGCTCGACCGCGCCATCGCCGAGGCGCTTTGGGTCGCGCTGATCACGGACTCCGGACGCTTCGCCTACGATTCGACGACACCGCAGACGCTGCGCGCGGCGGGCGACTTGCTCAAGCACGGAGTCCGCACCGCGCTCATCAACGACATCATCTACGGCTCGTTCTCGCGCAAGGCGATCGGGCTCAAGCGCATCGCGTGGCGGTCGCTGCGCATTTGGAAGAACCGCCGCGTCGCGGAGGTCACGCTCACCCGCGACGACTTCCGCGCCGTGCGCGGCACGAAGGCCGAGGCGGAGGACATCATCGAGATCCCCCGCTCCGTCGCCCGCAACGAGATCGCGCTCTTCTTCTACCAGATCCCGGATCGCACGAAGGAGACGCGCTGCTCCATCCGCACGCGCGGCGACTGGGACGCGACGGCGCTCGCGGGCAAGTTCGGCGGCGGCGGCCACCGCAAGGCGGCCGGCTGCACGATCAAGGCCCCCCTCGCCTCGGCGAAGCGGCAGATGCGCGCCGCCGTGAAGGACATGCTCAAATCCGCGTGCCGCAAGACGATGCGCATCAACCTTGAGAAAGTCGACCTCCCCACATGACGCGCAAAGTCCTCATCCTCACGGACGGCAAGGCCGGCCACGAGAACCAGTCCCGCGCCCTCGCCCGCGCCTTGGGGTGCGACGTCGACCGCGTGGAGATCCATTTCCGCTCGCCCGTCCACAAGGCGCTCTCCTACCTCCTCGACCACCTCCGCGTGAGGACGCTCTCGCTCTTCAAGCCGTGTTGCCCCAAATGCCTCGGCCTCGACGGCGCGACGCGCTACGCCGCCGTCATCGGCACGGGCTCCGGCGTCTTCTACGCCGTCAAGACGCTCGCGGCCAAACTCGCCGTCCCCTCGGCGGTCGTCCTCTATCCGCGTGGGTATTCGCTTTCCTCGTTCGACTGCATCCTCGCGCCCGCGTTCGACAACCCGACGGCGGCGGCGAACGTCGTCGCCCTCCCGGCGAACCTCGTGGCGAACGACGCGGCCTTCTACGCGGCGGGCGTGGAGGCCTACCGCGCGCGCACGGATGTCGTCCCCGACATCGCCGTCGTCATCGGCGGGCCCAACGCCTGCGCGACGCTGGAGGCGCCGTGGATGAAGGCGCGTCTCGACGAGATTTTCGCGCTTTCGGGGCGCAAGGCCGTCACGACGTCGCGGCGGACGCCGCCCGACGTGGAATCACTTGTCGACTCGTATCCGTGGGATTACAAACTCATTTACTCCAAGGAAAAGTTCAACCCCATCCCCGCGTTCGTGAGTCTCGCGAAGACGCTTTTTGTGACGGCGGAGTCGACGGGCATGATTTCCGAGGCCTGCACGTTCGGCGCGTCGCGCGTGTGCGTCCTCGACAACTTGAAGCCGGGGCGCAGCAAGTTCCGCCGCTTCATCGAGACGCTGCGGCGCGACGGTTGCCTCGACGGCTCGCGGAAGATCGACTTCGCCCCGTCGTTCGAGCGGGCGCGCGCGCTTCTGCGGCTATGAGGCTCCGCCCGCTCTTTCCGGGGGCGTTGCTGCTCTTCTGTCCGGCGCTGGTGGCGACGGCGCTTGCGGTCGCGGGGTGCCTCAAGGTCATTCCGTTCTACGAGAAGCAGGAGGCGCGTCGCCTGGTCGGCGAATACCGCGAGGTCGCGGCGCAGTTGCGCGAAGACCCCACGCGCGGCGCGGGCGTCACGCCCGAACGGCGCGGCGCGTGGCGCACGATGTCGCCGGGTCGCTGGGGCTTCGCGGTCGAGGGCGAAACGGCGGTCGTCTGGTATTCCGAGGGCGAGCGCGTCCAGTCCGTCCGCGTCCCCGCCGAGGAGGCCGTGCCGGTTCGCGCCATCACCCTCGCGTTCGTCGCCATGGTGCTTCTCTTCCTGTGGGCGATGACGGTTGGCGGGTTCGTGGCGTTCCTGCGCTCGCTGAAACTGCGGGACGATTTCGTCGCGGCGACGGCGCACGATCTCACGACGCCGCTTGTCGCCCTGCGCCGCCTCGTCGGGCGGGATGTCAACGAGGAGAAGGCGCTTGTCGAGCGGCTGTTGCGCCTCGTGGCGAACTTGACGGACTTTCTGCGCCTCGGCGGGTCGGTGCGGACGGCCGCCTTGGGAACGGTCGATCTCGTCAAGGCGTATGACGAGGCGTATCGCCTCTTCCGCGAGGATTACCGCTGGACGCTGGGGCGCGATGTGCCACGGGAGGGGCCCGCCTCTCTCCTCGTGGCGGCGGACGAGCAGAAAGTCGTTCAGATTCTGTGGAATCTTTTGGGCAACGACCTCAAATACGCGGCCCCGTTCGGCGCGGTGTCGGTGCGCTTTTCAGAGGCGGGCGGCTGGGGCTTTGTCTCGCTCGTGGACGAGGGCAAGGGGCTGTCCAAAAAGGATCGGACAAGAATCTTCCGCCGCTACGTCCGCCTGAAAAGTGCGCGGCAGAGCGGGAAGGGCGGCTTTGGCGTCGGGCTTTGCACGTCGCGTGAGGCGGCGCGTTCGATGGGCGGCGATGTGACCGTCTGCGCCAACGCGCCGACGGGGTGCGTCTTCACGCTGAAACTGAGAAAGGTCGCGGCGCGGTGACGGCGGGGCTTCTTCTCGCCGCGCTCGTCACGGGCGCACAACTGATGGACGACGACTTCGACGGTCGGACGGTCGAGGCCGAGGGGCGCGTCATCGGCCTCACGGAGTCGGGCTTCGCCATGAAGGTCGACGAGATTCCCTTGACGGTGCTGTTCGAGGAAAGCCCCCTCTTTTTGCGCGGCGCGTCGATCACCCATCCCCGCGTGCGGGTGCGCGGAACGCTTGAGCAAGTCCACGGCACGACGGCCTTGGGCGGCGCGGAGGGCGTGGTGGGGCTTCGCCTGCGTCCCGACGGCGAGGGGGGCGTCCTCCTGAAGGTGGATTTCCTCTTCCTCTTCAATCCGTTCACGCTTTCCGTCCTCGTGCTGATCCTGCTCGCGTATCTCGTCAACCTCGGACGGCGGCAGTTGAAGTCGCGGACGCTCGTCGCCGAACGCCGCCGCATGGCGGAGGATCTCCACGACACCATCGAGCAGCACCTCGTCGGCGCGGGGATGCTCCTGCAGCTCGGCCGCAACCGCGAGGCGCGTGAGATCCTCCTCTTGGCGAAGCGCGAGATGCGCGACATCGTCTGGGGGTTGCGCAACGACGACTTGATGCGCCTGACGGTCGCCGAGATGATCCGCGTCTTCGCCAAGGCGGAGACGAAGAAGGGGCTGTGCCGCGTGGAGACGCGCCTCAAGGGCCTCCCCGACCGCCTGCCGCCCCGCGCGATGCGCGACCTCTCGCTCATCCTCCGCGAGGCGGTTGGCAACGCGCTCAAGCACGGGCGCGCGCGCAAGATCGCGGTGGTCGCGGACACGCCGCCGGACGGCGGGTGGCGGCTTCGCGTCGCGAACGACGGCGCACCCTTTGACGCGGGTTGCGCCTTGGGCCCTCAGGACGGCCACTTCGGCGTGGCGGGGATGAAGGAGCGCGCGCGGCGTTTGGGCGGCGAGCTCACCCTCACGCGCGAGGGCGACCGCACGGTGGTCACGCTTGTCGTGAAAGGGCTGGCGTAGGTGTTTCCCGTCGAGGAGAAAATCTCGGACATTCTCGCCTCTCTCGCGGCGAACCACGCCGTCGTCCTCACGGCTCCGCCGGGGAGCGGCAAGACGACGCGCGTGCCGCTCGCGCTGCTCGACGCGCCGTTTCTCGCGAACAAGAAAATCCTCATGCTCGAACCGCGCCGTCTCGCCGCGCGGTCGGCGGCGACGTATCTCGCCGCGCAACGCGGCGAGCGCGTCGGCGAGACGGTCGGCTACAGCGTCCGCTTGGAGCGGTGCGTCTCCAAGGCGACGCGCTTGGAGATCGTGACGGAGGCGTTGCTCGCCCAGCGGATTCTCCGCGACCCGTTTTTGGAGGACGTGGGGCTTCTCATCTTCGACGAGTTCCACGAGCGTTCGCTCGCCTGCGATTTGTCGTTCGCGTTGGCGCTCGACGTCCGCCGGAGCGTCCGCGACGATCTGCGCCTCGTCGTCATGTCGGCGACGCTCGACACGGCGGAGGTCGCCTCGCACATGGGCGCGAACGGCCTTGTCGCGGACGTGATTCAATCATCGGGGCGGATGTTCCCCGTCGAGACGGTCTATCTCCCCGATTTTTCCGTTCCCGCCGCCCTCCACCGCGCCTTGCGCGAGACGCGGGGCGATGTCCTCGTCTTCCTCCCCGGCGAGGGCGAGATTCGGCGCGTGGAAGACGCGGTGACGGGGCGAGTCGAGGGGCTGGGGGACGTTGAGGTTCTGCCGCTCTACGGCAACTTGCCCAAGGAGGAGCAAGACCGCGTTTTCGCGCCGAGCGGACGGCGCAAGGTGATTCTCGCGACTTCCATCGCCGAGACGTCGCTGACCATCGAGGGCGTCACGGCCGTTGTCGATTCGGGGCTGATGCGTGTGCCGCGCTTCTCGCCCGGCTCCGGCATGACGCGCCTCGTCACTTGTCCGCTCACGCTTGATCGCGCCGAACAGCGGCGCGGCCGCGCGGGGCGCGTCGAGGCGGGGCGGTGCTACCGGCTTTGGAGTGCGGCGGCGGAAGCGTCGCGCCCGAAGAAGATGTGGCCGGAGATCGCGGAGGCGGACGTGTCGTCGCTTGTTCTGTCGAGCGTCTCGTGGGGGGCGCTTCGGCGCGAGGACTTGCCGTGGCTCACGCCTCCCGAAAAAGGCGCGTGGGAGCAGGCGTGGCGACTCTTGATGGATTTGGGCGCCGTTGATGGGGATGGCCTCCTCACCGAGAAGGGGCGGAAAATGGCGGCCTTGCCCATGCATCCGCGCTTGGCGAGCATGTGCCTCGAATGTGGCCGCGATGCCGCGCCGCTCGCCGCGCTGTTGGAGGAGGGCGGCGGGTCGCGCGAGACGGACATCCGCGCGAGGCCTCGGACGCGGCGCGTCGAACTGTTGGCGAAACGCTTCGCCTCGCATCTTCCCGCGACGGCGGCGGATGCGTCCATTGGCGCGATGCTCTCCTTCGCCTATCCCGACCGCATCGGGAAGAATCGCGGGCGCGGGTCGTTTCAGATGACGTCGGGGCGCGGCGCGTTTTTGGAGCGGGAAGACCCCTTGGCGCGTGAACCGTATCTCGTCTGCTGCGAACTCGACGACCGCGCGGGGGACGCGAAGATCTTCTCGGCCTGTCCCATCGAGGAGGGCGAGATCGAGGCGATGTGGGGCGCACGGATTCGCGAGGAGCCGTTTTGCGCGTGGAGCGCGGCCGAGGAGCGCGTCGTCAGCGTCACGCGCCGCCAGTTGGGTTCGATGGTGATGCGCGAAAAGCCGTTTGTCGGCGAGGGGATCGGGGAGCGGCAAGTCGAGGCGCTTCTCGCCGGCGTTCGCGCGAAGGGCGTTTCGTTGCTGCCCGGCTGGACGAAAGAATCGCGGCAACTGCGCGACAGGCTCGCGTTCCTGGCGCGTGTCTTCCCGGCGGACGGCGCGACGACGGCGCGGTGGGCGGAGCCGACGGACGAGGCGGTCGTGGCCGCGTTGCGCCCGTTCGTGTCGGGCATCCTCAAATGGCGCGATTTGAGCAAGGTGGACATGGGCGCGGTTTTGGGCGCGTTCCTCGCGGCGAGTGGACACACGAAAGCGGAACTGGAGCGTCTCGCCCCGGCGCGGTTGCGCGTGCCGAGCGGCTCGAACATTTTCCTCTCGTATGAGGGCGCGGAGCCGACGTGCGAGGTGAGGCTTCAGGAGTGCTTCGGGATGCTCGCGTCGCCGAAGATCGCCGACAATCGCGTGGCGGTCGTGATGACGCTCCTCTCGCCCGCGATGCGCCCGATCCAGGTCACGAAGGACTTGGAGGGCTTTTGGCGCGGCGCGTATCAACTCGTCCGCAAGGACATGCGCGGCCGCTACCCGAAGCACAACTGGCCGGAAGACCCCCTCCACGCCGTCGCCTCCCGCCGCACGCTCGCCGCGCCCCGGCGGTCGCCTTGAGCGCGGACTCGTCGTGCCTCGGTGTGGGTCGACTCGTTGTCCAAACGCCTACTCCTTCCGAATGGCATCTTCCAATTCGGCGAGCTTGCCACGGGGCGTTGGCGCGTGGAGGTCGATGACCTTGAAGATTTCCTTCCCGCCTCCTTTGTAGAGGACGGCGCGAGAGCCCGCGACGTCGACGTGCGAGAGGCCGCGTGTCGCGCACAGGAGCCTCAAACGTGCGACATGAAGGTAGTCCACGGCCTCGTCGGGCAGAGGCCCGAAGCGATCCGCCATCTCGTCGCGCACGTCGTCGAGGGCGCGTTCGTCTT
>CAVKTW010000199.1:0-3559 GCA_963659085.1 Candidatus Methanomethylophilaceae archaeon
TCGCGTGGCCGACGATGTTCGCGACTTTCGTGTAGCGGCCGTCGTCCTTCTCCCACAGCGAGTGGAGGATGCGCCGCTGGACGGGCTTGAGGCCGTCCTCGACGGCGGGAATCGCGCGCGAGCAGATGACATACGCCGAGTAGTGGCGGAAGTTGAAGTCGTAGAGGTCGCGCAACGGGCCCTTCCCGGTCAAGGACGGCTTGGCCGCCTCCGGGGGTTGCGCCGGACGGGGCTTGGGGACCGCCGAGAAGAGGTCGGGCTGATCCAAAAGGCTCGGCGGCTCTGATTTCGCGTCGCCTGCCATCAAGTTGCGCCCGCCCCCGACGCGCACCGCCGCCGCTCGCGCCGCCGACGGTGGATGCCCACGACGCGCTTGACGAAGAAGTAGGTGAGCGGCGAGAGGACAATGCCGAGGAAAAGCCCGCCGAGGAAGAACGAGGCCATCACCTCCGCGCCGAGCTGGCGGACGGCCTCCCACGTCCACTCGACGTTGAGAAGCCGATCAAAGGAGAGAGACCCCCCGAAGAGAACCTTGTTGACCGCCCACGTCTGCGCCGGGTAGATGAAAAAGATCGTGACGGGATTCGTGATCAGCGTCCCCACCGTCGCGCCGATCTTCGAGACGCGCATCATGAGCGCGAGCGGAATCGACACGGCCAACTGCAGGCCGAACGGCACGGCGCAGCCGACGAACATCCCAAGCGCCCAACCCGCCGCGACATCCTCGACCGGCAGGGGATCCGAGACCATCTTCACGCGCAGGAGCAGCCAAAGTTTCCGAAGCGAATTCATGCGACCGCGTGGACGAAAAGTCCGCTCCTCAACTTCGGCTCGAACCACGTCGACTTGGGCGGCATCGTCTCGCCCGCGTCGGCGAGCGCCATCAAGACGTCGATGGAGACGGCCGTCATCGAAAAGGCGACCGCCGCCCGCCCCGCGTCGACCTCGCGCGTCAACGCGCCCTCGCCGCGAATGCCGCCGACGAACGAGATGCGCTTGTTCGTGCGCGGGTCGTCGATCCCCAAAATGGGGTTGAGCAAATGATCCTGAAGGAAGGAGACGTCGAGCGACGCCTTGAGCGTCGCGCCGTCCGGCACGTCCCACGCGAGCGTGTGCCAGCGGCCGCCCACATACATCCGCGCCGAACGCGCCCCCTCGCCGTCAAGGCGGAAGGTCTCGGCGACACGCGCGAGGAACGCCTCTTCGGAAAGGCCATTCAAGTCGGCGACGAGGCGGTTGTAGGGGAGAATCCGCAACTGGCTCGCCGGGAAGATCACCGCGAGAAACCAACGCCCCTCCCCTTCGAAGCCGTGCGAGAGCGCGTAGCGGCTCGCGGCCGCGCTGCGGTGGTGGCCGTCGGCGATGTAGGCGGCTGGCACGCGGGCGAAGAGCTCGACGAGCTCGTCGCCCCGGCACGAGGTCTCGGACGCGAGCGTCCAAACCGTGTGGCGGACGCCGTCCTCCGCCGTGAAATCGTAAAGGGGCGTCTCCCGCGTCGCCTCGAAGACGAGCGCGTCGATGGCCTTGTCGTCGCGATACGCGAGGAAGGCGGGCCCCGTCTGCGCCCCAAGAACCTCGATGTGCCGCGCGCGGTCGTCCTCCTTGTCGCGCCGCGTCGTCTCGTGCTTCTTCAGGATGCCGTCGAGATACTCCTTCGTGTCGAACGTGGCGACGATGCCCGTCTGCTCGTGGGCGCCCATCCGCTGGCGGTAGACGTAGAACATCCGCTCGCTGTCGCGCACGAGCGTGCCGTTGTCGAGGAACGTCTGAAACGCCTTTTTCGCCTGCGCGTAGGCCGTCTCCGCCGAGGCGTCCGCGTCGGGCGGCAGGTCGACCTCGGGGCGCGAGATGTGGAGGAAACTTTTGTCGTTCGCGCGCGCCAACGCCCGCGCCTCCGCCGTGGACACGACGTCATACGCGACGGAGGCGACACGCGCGACGTCCTCCGGACGGGGACGGATCGCTGCGAAGGGCCGGATGTTCATGCGTGTCTGTCGGCCGAGAAATCAGAACCCGATGTTCACCAACGGGCAGAAGCGCAGTTCGGCGTCGCGAATGACGTTGATGAGGCCCACTTGGTAGCCCGTCATCGTCTCGGCGCGGTTGATGACGCCCACCTGAAAGCCACGCGCCTCGCCGGCGACATTGACAAGCCCCACCTGTGCGCCGCTCATCGCGAGAGCCTCGTTCCAAAGCCCGACCTGAAGACCCAAAAGGTCGCCGCTGCCGACGGTGTTGTAGATGCCGACTTGAACGCCGGTCGCGCCGTCGATCACGTGGTTGCGGAGGATGTTGAGCTGGATGCCCTCGAAGTAGATGGACTTGCCCCAAAAGCCGAGGTCGATGCCCGTGACGTTCTCCTGCGCCGACGAGAAGGGAATCGTCAGGCGGAGACCGCCGACATCCGCCGTGCGCGGCCACTGGCTCAAGGCGAAAAAGGCCGGCCAAACCGTCTTCTGCGCCTTGGTGGACGATGCGGAAGACCCCGCGAGGGTGACGTCTTTCGTCGCGGCGGGGGCGGCGGCTTCCTGCGCGAACGCGGGGGCGACGAGCAACGCGCACAACAAAACGGGCAAGGACTTTTTCATGACAAGGCTCCTGTGTGAGTGGATACTAAACAGTATATGCTTTTTGGCGGCGAAAATCAACTCTCGATCACGACTTTCTTGATGACAATCGGCTCCTCCGGGACGTTTTGGTGGGGCCCCGCGAAGCCCGTCTTCACCTTGGCGATCTGGTCGACGACGCCCATGCCGTCGGTCACCTCGCCGAAGACGGCGTAGCCGAAGCCCTGCGCCGTCGGGGCGGAGAAGTCGAGGAAGTCGTTGTCGACGAGGTTGATGAAGAACTGGCTCGTCGCGGAGTCGATGACACTCGTCCGCGCCATGGCGATTGTGCCGCGCTTGTTCTTGAGCCCGTTCATCGCCTCGTTGCGGATGGGCGCGCGCGTGGGCTTCTGGTTCATGTCGCGTGTGAAGCCGCCGCCCTGGATCATGAAGCCGTCGATCACGCGGTGGAAGATCGTGCCGTCGTAGTGGCCGTCCTTCGCATACTGGACGAAGTTCGCCACCGTTTCGGGGGCCTTTTCCGCATCCAGCGCGAGCGTGAGCGTGCCAAAGGAAGTGTCAATGATTGCGTTCATGCGGTTTATTATACCAAAGTTTCGCCGCTTCGTGCGCGTTTCTCTTCACGCGGCGGCGCGGATTTTGGTATAATGCCCGCTAACGGAAGGGAGAAGATGGAAGCGAACGAGAACGAGAATTTGAGACGGGAGGCTCACGGATGAACGTGCGAATCGACGAGTCGTGGAGGCGCGTTCTCGCGGACGAGTTCGAGAAGCCCTACTTCGCCAACCTCGCCGCGTTCGTCCGCGCCGCGTATGCCCAAGGCGTCTGCTATCCGCCGGCGGGGAAGATCTTCAACGCCTTCGACCTCACGCCGTTCGACCGGGTCAAGGTCGTCATCCTCGGACAAGACCCCTACCACAATCCGGGGCAGGCGCACGGGCTGTGCTTCTCGGTCCCGAAGGGCGTGCCGCCGCCACCGTCGCTCGTCAACG
>CAVKTW010000200.1:0-6383 GCA_963659085.1 Candidatus Methanomethylophilaceae archaeon
ATTCCCCATTCCCCATTCCCCATTCCCCTCCCTCCCCCATTCCCCATTCCCCCTCCCTCACCCTCTCCGGCGCCACCGCCCACAACCTCAAAAACATCACCGTCCACATCCCGGTGGGCGCGTTCACGGTCGTCACGGGCGTTTCCGGGTCAGGCAAGTCGACGCTCGTTGACGAGACGCTCAAACGCGCGCTCCTGCGCCACTTTTACGGCGCGAAAGCGCAGCCGGGCGCGTATCGCAAGTTGACGGGGCTGGAGCATTTCGACAAGGTGATCGAGATCGACCAGTCGCCCATCGGACGGACGCCGCGCTCCAATCCGGCGACCTACGTTGGCTTCTTCTCGGAGATCCGCGAGCTCTTCGCCAAGACGGAGGCCGCCCGCGCGCGCGGCTACACGGCGGGGCGTTTCTCCTTCAACGTGAAGGGCGGGCGGTGCGAGGTCTGCGGCGGCGACGGCGTTCAAAAATTGGAGATGAGCTTCCTGCCCGATGTCTACGTCACGTGCGAGCAGTGCGGCGGCACGCGCTACAACTCGGAGACGCTGGAAGTCACCTACGCGGGCAAGTCCATCGCCGACGTCCTCAACATGACGGTCGCCGAGGCGCTCGCCCTCTTCGCCCGCGTCCCGTCGCTCGCGCGGAAGATGCAAACGCTCGTCGAGGTCGGCTTGGGCTACATCGGCCTCGGCCAGGCGGCGACGACGCTCTCCGGCGGCGAGGCGCAGCGGATCAAACTCGCGACGGAACTCTCGCGCCGCGCGACGGGGCGGACGCTGTATCTCTTGGACGAGCCGACGACGGGGCTTCACTTCGACGACGTGGCGAAACTCGTGCGCCTCCTCCTGCGTTTGCGCGACCAAGGCAACACGATTCTCGTCATCGAGCACAACCTCGACGTCATCCGCGCCGCCGACTGGATCATCGACTTGGGCCCCGGCGGTGGTGACCGTGGGGGTGAGCTCATCTACGAAGGGCCGCTCGCGGGGCTGAAAGATGCCACCCGCTCCGCGACGGCGACGTTCCTGTGAGCGGCGGGCGCGAGATCCTGCTCGTCGACGACGAACGGACGCTTTTGACGACGCTCGCCGCGCGGCTGGAGAGCGCGGGCTATGTTGTGCGGACGGCGCCCAACGGCGAGGCGGCGCTATTTCTCTACCGCGACCGCCGCCCCGACCTCGTTCTCACCGACGTGATGATGCCGCGCATGGGCGGCATGGAACTTTTGAAGGCGATTCGCGCGCGCGACGACGCGACGCCGGTCATCTTCCTCACGGCCTACGCGGCGGAGGCGGATGAACTCAAATCGCTCCACCTCGGCGCGGACGACTATTTGGAGAAGACTCTCTCCGACTCGCTCCTTTTGGCGCGGATTGCCGCCGCGCTCCGCCGCGCGCGCCCGCCCGCCGAGGAGGACGCGGCGGACGGCTTCGCGTTCGCCGCGTGGCGCGTCTTTCCGAAGGGGTTTTCCATGCGCGGCGAGGCGGGCGCGACCGTCGCGCTCACCGACCGCGAGCTCGCGCTCCTCAAGACGTTCGCCGCGCATCCCGGCGAGGCGTTGAGCCGCGCGTTTTTGCTGGATCGGATTTGGGGGCGCGGAGCGGACGTCGCGGACGGGTCGCTCAGCGTCGCCATTCGCGCGTTGCGCGAAAAACTGGGCGCGTCCGCGTCCGCCGTGGCGACCGTCCACGGCTTGGGCTATGTCTATCGACCTTGAACGGAGAACACGCGGCATGACGGGAAAACTCTTTATCATCGACTTGATGCCGTTCCTCTACCGGGGGCATTTCGCCTTTCTGCGGACGCCGCGCCTGACGACGTCGGGCGTGAACACGTCGGCGTTGCTGGGGTTCGTCAACGGACTCAAGCTCATCCTCAAAAGCGAGGCGCCCACGCACGTCGCGCTCGCGATGGATCCCGGAGGGCCCACGTTCCGCCACGAACTCTACCCCGCCTACAAGGCGCAGCGCGAGAAGATGCCGGAGGACATCGCGCTCGCCATCGACCAGGCGTTCGAGGTCGCCGCCGCGCTCCAGATTCCCGTCATCCGCGTCGAGGGCTTCGAGGCCGACGACGTGATGGGGACTTTGGCCGTTCAGGGCAAGGCGGCCGGCTTCGAGGTCTTCGTCGCCACGCCCGACAAGGACGCGGCGCAGCTCGTCGAGGCGGGCATCTCGCTCTACCGCCCCTCCCACGCCGGCGACGCGGCGGAGGTCTACGACGAAAAGAAAGTGCGCGAGACGTGGCATCTCGCCTCCCCGAAGCAGATGATCGACTACCTCGCGCTCGCGGGCGACGCCTCCGACAACATCCCCGGCATCCGAGGTGTCGGCGAGAAGACGGCGACGCAGTTGCTCGCCGCGTATGGGTCGGTCGAGGGGCTTTTGGATCACCAAGCGGAGCTCAAGGGGAAACTCGCGGAGAAGGTCGCCCAAGGCGCGGCGGACGCGCGGCTCTCGAAGCAGCTCACGGCCATCCGCACGGACGTGCCCATCGCGCCCGACTGGGAATCGTATCGGCTCAAAGACGTCGACCGCGAGAAGGTGGCGGCCGTCTGCTTCAAATACGAACTCAACCGCTTGGCGAAGGATCTTTTGGGCGAGGAGGCGGCTCTCGCCGCGACGCACGCCTCCCCGCTCCTGTCGCTCGCGGACGTGGCGCACGACTACCGCTTCGTCGCGACGGAGGACGAGGCGCTCGCGCTCCTCGACGACTTGCGGACGTTCGAGCGCATCGCCTTCGACATCGAGACGACGGCGGCCGACGCGCGTTCGAGCGCCGTCGACGCGAAGACGTGCCGGCTGCTTGGCTTCTCGTTCGCCGTCGCGAAGGGGCGGGCGTGGTATGTGGACGGCTCTCTCATCGATGTCTTCCGTCCGCTCTTCGCCGACCCGACAAAAACCTTCGTCGGCCACAACGTCAAGTTCGACCGCACCGTCCTTCTGCGCTACGGCATCGGCTTCGCGGGTGTGCCGCACGACACGATGCTCGCGCATTATTGCCTCGACGCCTCGGCGCGGCATGGGCTTAAGGAACTCTCGGAGCGATTCCTCAACTACCGCATGATCCACTTCGAGGAGGTCGCCCGTCCGCTCGCCGAGGGATCGAAGGAGTTGACGCTCGCGGGGCAGGACATTGAACGTGTCCGCGACTACGCCGCCGAGGACGCGGACGTCACGTTGCAACTCGACGACGCGCTGCGCTTTCAGGCGCTCGACCTCTCCCGCGAGGCGCAGAAGGGCGTGGAGAACCCTGTTCTCGCGCTCTCGGACGTCGAGGAGAAACTCGTCAAGATCCTCATCGACATGGAGCGCGAGGGCGTCCGCGTCGACACGGAGGCGCTCAAGAACGAAAGCCGCGCGCTCGACCGCGAGATCCTGTCCCTCTCGCAGACGATCCGCTCCCACGCGGAGCCGGGCTTCAACCCCGACAGCCCCAAACAGCTGGGGCAGCTCCTCTTCGAGCGGCTGGGGTTGCCCGGCGGCAAGAAGACCGCGAGCGGCCAATTCTCGACGGACGAGAAGACGCTCTCGAAACTCGTCTCGGCGCACCCGATTGTCCCGGCGATCCTCGACTACCGGGCGTGCGCGAAGTTGAAGTCCACCTACGTTGACAAGTTGCCGACGCTCGTGGACGCGAACTCGCGCGTCCACACGACTTACGCGCAGGCGTTCACGGAGACGGGGCGGCTCTCGTCGTCCGACCCGAACCTCCAGAACATCCCCATCCGCACGGCTCGCGGCAAGCGCATCCGCCGCGCCTTCGTCGCCCGCGACGGCGACCACCGGCTCGTCTCCGCCGACTATTCGCAGATCGAGCTGCGGCTCATGGCGGCCTTCTCCGGCGACGAGGCGCTCTGCGAGGCGTTCCGCCAGGGCGCGGACATCCACCGCGAGACGGCCGCGCGCGTCTACGGCGTCATGAGCCCGCTCGTCACGGACGAGCAACGCGCCGCCTGCAAGATGGTGAACTTCGGCATCATCTACGGGATCTCGCCGTTCGGGCTTTCCCAGCGGCTCAAGGTCTCGCGGACGGAGGCGTCGCGCCTCATCGAGACGTATTTCCGGCTCTACCCGCGCGTGCGCGACTACATGCAGGCGTCCATCGAGAAGGCGCGGGCGTGCGGCTACGCCGAGACGATGCTTGGGCGGCGGCGGGCGTTGCGCGACCTCTCCTCCCGCAACGCGACGGTGCGGCAGTCGGCGGAGCGCGACGCGATCAACACGCCCATCCAGGGGAGCGCGGCGGATCTCATCAAGATCGCGATGGTGCGCGTCGCGGCCGCGTTCCGCGAGGAGGCGCTCGCCGCGAAGATGGTTTTGCAGATTCACGACGAACTCGTCTTCGACGCGCCGGTGGCCGAGGTGCCGCGCGTGTGCGAGATCGTCCGCCGCGAGATGGTCGGGGCCTATCCCCTGGCCGTTCCGCTCGACGTGGGCATCGGCGTGGGGGAGAACTGGCTCGATGCGCACTGAACGGGCGTGTTCGCAGAAGGCGTTGAAGATGTCGGCGCGGGCGCGCTACGCCCTGCGCGTCATCCTCGACGTCGCCCGGCACGAGCGCGACGAGAGGCCGCGCGCGGCCGCGGCGATCGCGCGGGACGAGAACCTCTCGCCGAAGTTCCTCTCGCGCATCGTCATCCCGCTTCGGGAGCGGGGGCTGCTGCGCTCGGTGCGCGGCGCGGGCGGCGGCTTCCGGCTGGCGCGGAGCGCGGAGGACATCACGCTTTTGGAGATCGTCGAGACGATGCAGGGGCCCTTGGCGATCCTCGACTGCCTCGCGCCGGGGGCGGACTGTCCCCGCCTGGCGTCGTGCCTCGCCCGCCGCGTCTGGAGCGACGTGAACACCGCCTTCGCGCGCGCCCTCGCGCAAGTCTCCGTCGCCGCCATCCTCCGCAAGACGGCGCCAGGCCAGGACACCCCCGACTTCTGCATCTAACGTAACGCCTGTCTTTTCGATGAATCATTGACAGGCGAAAAGTGAAATGATATATTAAACGGTTGTTTAAAAAATGGAGAGGTCTGACATGAAACCGAGTCACGTTTTTCTGGTCTTGTGCGCGTTCGCCGGCGCGGCGACGGGAGGGCCGGCCTCCGCGCCGTCTGCGGCGGAGACGCCGCTCGTCACGGTTTGCCGCGTGAAAAAGGGCGTCGTCTTCGAGGACACCGCGTTCGCGCAGGGCACGGTTCGCGCGAAGGAGTCCGCGACAATCGCCGCGCGCGTCCCCGGCACGCTTGACGACCTCCTCGTCGACGAGGGCGCGTGCGTCCGCAAAGGCGACATCCTCTTCCGCGTTGACCGCGCCAACCTCGAAAACGCCGCGAAACTCGCCGACATCTCGAACGAGAAAGCGCAACTCGACCTCAAACGAATGACGCGCCTCGTGAAGGACGGGGCCGTCACCCGCGACGCCTTCGAGAAGGCGGAGGTCGGGGCGAGATCCGCCGCGCTCCAACTCGCCGTCGCGGAGAAGAACCTCGCCGACTCCGAGGTGAAGGCGCCCTTCGACGGCATCGTCACCGAAAAGAAAAAGGACGTCGGCGACTTCGTCTCGCCCGGCGCGCCCGTCCTCAAAATGGACAACACCTCCGCCTACGAAGTCCGCTTCGCGCTCAATTCGTCCGACTACGGCAAGGTCAAGGTCGGCGAGACGCGCGTGCGCCTCGTCGGCGCGGACGGCGCGGCGGCGGCGGACGGCTTTCCCGTCGCCTACAAGTCGCCCTCGGTGAACCCGGCGACGCGCACGTTCGAGATCCGCATCGCCGTGCCGAAGACGGACGATCTCGCGCCGGGGATGATTCGCGACGCGACGGTCGTGTTCTCGCGGCGCGTTTCCGACGCGCTCCCCGCCTCGGCGGTCAATCCCGTCGATGGCACGAATGGCGTCGCCGTCGTGCGCGGCGGGCGACTCGTCCGCCTCCCGGTCGAGGCCGGCGTCGAGCAGAACGGCCTCCGCGCCGTTTCGGGGGTTGCCGAGGACGAGCAAGTCGTCGAAAAGGCCATGCTCCTTTTCAACGAGGGCGATAAGGTGAGGGTCGTGGGGGAGTGAGATTATGTCACTTTCAGAATTAAGTTTGAGGCGTCCCATCGCCATGACGGTCGTGTTGATCGTCTTGGGGCTCTTTGGGTATCTCGCGTTCCGCACGGTTGGCTACGACATCACGCCGTCGATGGACGTCCCCTACGTGACGGTCACGGTCGTCTACCCCGGCGCGTCGCCGGAGGAGATCGAAACATCCGTCGCGAAGAAACTTGAGGACGCGGCGACGCAGGTGAACGGCCTCAAGCACGTGACGGCGACGTGCGCGAACAACTTCTGCCAGCTTCTGTTGGAGTTCGAGGGCGACCGCGACGTCGACGTGATGGCGACGGACGTCCGCGAGAAG
>CAVKTW010000201.1:0-2714 GCA_963659085.1 Candidatus Methanomethylophilaceae archaeon
ACGAGGCGCCGCTGCCGAAGGTGGTCTGCGCGGGGGCGGACGCGGTGGCGAAGGAGATCCGCGAGGCGGCCGTGCGCGAGGGGATTCCGCTGATGGAGAACGTCGAGCTCGCGCGAGCGCTCTACGCGCAGGTGAAGATCGAGGAGTTCATTCCGGTCGAGCTTGTCGAGCCGGTGGCGGAGGTGCTGAAGCTCGTCAAGGCGATGAACGACGCGAAGAAGGAGGACGAGGACCTCGACTCGGTCGACTTGTAGGCGCGAAGCCCCCCGCGTGAGGGGTTCGGATATGGTATAATATTCCCTTCATGTGAAAACCATCGAACAGCACTACCGGGACATCTCGCCGAAGCTCATGAACTACTTCATGGGCAACGGCTCGACGTATGCCGACGCGTGCGAGATCGTGCAGGAGACGTTCGTCCGCCTCTGGAAGATGCGCGACCGGTTGCGCGACGACGACTCCGCCGTCAGCGGCCTCGTCTACACGATCGCGCGCAACATCCGCAACGACCGCGCCCGCCACGGCCGCTTCGAGGTTTTCGCGACGACGGTCGTGGACGGCGAGGAGACGAACATCGCCCCGGAGCCGTCCATGCCCGCCCCCGAGACGCTGCCCTCCGACCGGGCGTTTCTCCGCCGCCGCATCCTGGAGGCGCTCGGCAAACTGCCGGAGGTTCTGCGCGAGGCCTACACGCTTTTCCACATCTCGGAGTTGAGCATCCGCGAAGTCGCCGCCCAGACGGGCGTGACCGAGAACCTCGTCAAGGTGCGCATCCACCGCGCCAAGATGAAACTGCGCGAAGCCCTCGCCGACCTCTCACCCACCTGATCGAATGACACACGCCATGACCGCGATTCGCCTGTTTTGCGCCGGCTTCCTGACGGCGTGGGCCGGTTGCGCCGACCGCTCGTCGCCCGCGCTCGACCCACGCGCCGCCGATCCCGCCGCGCCCCTCGTCTTCCTCGCGCACCCGACGACGCCGCCGCGCTGCTGGACGAACGCGGTGGGCGAGGTCGTCGGCGCGGACGTCGACCTCGCCACGCGCATCGCCGCGCGTCTCGGACGGCCGCTGACGGTCGAGGCCGTCGCCTTCGAGGACATCCTCCCGCGCCTCAAGGCCGGCACGGCCGACTTCGCCATCGCGACCATCTCCATCACCGAGGCGCGGCGCGTCGACGTCGATTTCTCCGCGCCCTACGCGGTCGGCGGCAACTGCTTCCTCTACCGCGCGGACGGGCCGCGCCCCCGCATGTCGCAGGCCGCGTCCTTCCGCATCGGCGCGGAGACCGGCACGACGGGCGACCTCTACCTCTGCAACCACGAAGCCGACCCCGTGCGCTTCGCGGACGCGGACGCGGCCGTCGCCGCCTTGGCGCGGGGCGACATCGACGCCGTCTTCTTCGACTGCGCCCCCCTGCGGAACTGGGCGGCGCAATCAGGCGGCCGCCTCGTCGTCTCGCCGCTTGAGACGCGCGAGGGCTACGGCGTCGCCGTCGACAAACGCCGGCCGGACGTCCTCCAGGCCGCCAACGACGTCATCGCCGACGGGAACGCCGACGGGAAGGAGACGACGAAATGACCGCGCGCCGCAGTCTGGCCCTCAAGATCACCCTCAGCGTCCTCGTCGCCTTCGCCGTCTCGCTCGCGGTGACGTGGTGCGTCTGCGCCGTCCTCTCCGCCCGCGAGGCCGACCGCCTCATCGACCGCGCCTTCAACGACGTCCGCGCCGCGATTGGCGAGCGCGTCAACGCGCGTCTCGTCCGCCAGGCGATGGCCGTGCGCGAGCGTTTGGCGGACGGCTACCCGACGGACATCGAGTCCCTGCGCGCGCTCGCCCGCGAGCTGCGCATCACGGAGATCTGCGTCGCGGACGCGCGGGGCGTCATCACGCACACGACGGATCCGGACTACCTCGGCTTCGACTTCTCGACGGCGGACGGCCAGGCCGCCGGGATGATGGGCCTCATCGACACGATGGCGACGGAGATCTGCCAGGAGTTCCAGGCCAACACCGCCAAGGGCGTCTGGCGCAAGTATGTCGCCGTCTGGCGGCCGGAGGGCGGCTTCGTCGAGATCGGCTGCGACGGCGAGTCGCTGCGCGCGCTCTCGCGCTCGTCGCTCGTCGGCCTCTCGCGCAGCTGGCACGTCGGCGGCACGGGCGGCATCGTCATCGCGACGCCCGCGGGGCTCGTCCTCTCCGACTACGCGCACCCGAACCGCGAGGGGACGCAGTGGGCGGGCCCCGGGCCCGGCTTCCACTGGCGGATGAGATCCATCGACAGCTTCTCCGTCTACGTGATGATCCCGAACGCGGCCGCCGCCGTCACGCGCAACGTCCTCGTCTCGACGACGGCGATCCTCAACGCCGGGGCGCTCGCGTTCGTCGCTGTTCTCGTGGGGCTCGTCATCGCCGCGTTCGTCCGCCGCCAGATCCGCGAGCAGACGGAGCGGGAGTTGAAGACCGCGACGGACATCCAGCTCTCCGCGTTGCCGAACGTCTTTCCGCCGTTCCCGGACAGGACGTCGTTCGAGATCTACGCGGGCATGAAGACGGCGCGCGAGGTGGGCGGCGACTTCTACGATTTCTACTTCACGAGCTCGAAGACGCTGACCTTCCTCGTCGCGGACGTGAGCGGCAAGGGCGTCCCGGCGGCGATGTTCATGATGCGCGCGAAGACGCTCCTCAAGAGCGCGGCGCAGACGGGCAAGCCGCT